>PLTL01000155.1 GCA_003164475.1 Candidatus Dormiibacterota bacterium
TGTTAGCGGCGGCGCTGGATGACCATGGAATGGCGGAGCTGGGTGATCACGGATTGGCGGGGCTGGGCGGTGATGTCGACACGACGCCGCTGAGCGGCCGACGCGCAACGACGCCGTGTCGATGGAGGGAGGTGGTGGCCGTCACTCCCGGGTGAGCTCGGCGACGGCGCGCTTGGCGCTGACGTCGTCGACGATGGCCTTGCCGTCGGCAGCGGCGGCGATCAGGGCGGCGGTGGCGGCGTTGTTGAGCTGGCGGGGGAGGCCGTTGGCGACCCGGTGGAGGCGAGCCACGGCGTCGTCGGCGAAGAGGGGGTCGGTGCGTCCCACCAGGGCGAGGTGGTGACGCAGGTAGCTGAGCGACTCCCCGAGGTCCATGGGGGCGAGGGTGAAGCGCACGGCGATGCGCTGGTCGAGGGCGGCGAAGGCCCCCATGCGCAGCCGGCGGGAGAGGGTGGGCTGGCCGACCAGGATGCCGACGAAGGGGCTGCGGGAGTCGAAGTCGGCGTTGGTGAGCAGGCGGAGCTCCTCGAGTTGCTCGGGGGTGAGCAGATGGGCCTCGTCGATCACGAAGATGACGCGGCGGTGGCGCTCGGCCTCCTCGGCGGCGAGCAGGTCGGCGGTCTGGGCGATCAGCTCGGCCTTGCGGTGGCGGGGGGCACCGCCGAGGGCGCTGACGAGGGAGACGTAGAGGCCGCGGGAGCCGAAGGCGGGGTTGGCCACGTAGATGACCTGGTGGCGGGTCCGGTCCAGCCCGTCGACGGCGGCGCGCACCGCCACCGTCTTGCCGCAGCCGACGTCGCCGACGAGCACCCCGAGCAGGCTCTCGGCGATGCAGAAGCCGATCCGGGCCACGGCCTCGGCATGGGCAGCCCGGGGGAAGAGATCGGCGGCCGGGATGGACTTGGCGAAGGGCATGTGGGTGAGCCCGAAGTGGGTGACCCAGGGTGCCCGGCTCATCGCTCGCCCTCCGGGTCGACCAGGTCGCGATAGGCGATGTCGCCGACGATCTCGTCGTTGTAGGCGGTGAGCACCAGGTTCAGGTAGTCGACGCCGGTGGGCGGGGAGGACGAGCTGGGCCGGGCCTGGGGCACGGCGGGATGGACGTGGTGCTCGATGACGTAGGGGGTCGCCATGCCGACCAGGCTGCCGTCGAGGTGGACGCTGAGCGCGCTCAGGTCCTCGGGGTCGTAGCGGAGCTCGATCTTCTGGCCCACCAGCGCGGCGTCGACCTGATAGCGGTTGCCGGCCAGGCTCACCGTGGCGGTCTTGGTCACGGTGCGCCGTGCCGACCAGCGGAAGGCCTCCAGGACCAGGGCGCGATCGGCGACCCGGGGTGGCCCGCCGGCGAGGAATCGCTGGATCGGCGTCTGCCCGGTCTCGGCATGGACGCGGCAGTTGAGCACCGCCTCCGACCAGGCCAGGAAGCGGTCGTTGAGCTCGTCGAGGTCGCTGATGCCGACGGCCTCGGCCTCGATCAGGAAGCGCTCCCGGATGACCCGGTTCAGCCGCTCCTGCTTGCCCCGGCCCTGGGGGCGGTACGGGCGGCTGTGCACCAGGCGGATGCCGAGCACCGCGCAGCTCCGCTCCAGGGCCGCGGCGGCGAAGGGGGCGCCGTTGTCCAAGTACAGGCTCTCGGGCAGGCCGCGGCGGGCGATGGCGGCGCGCAGCACCGACTGCCCCGAGCGGGCGTTCTCCTCGAACACCCAGCGGCCGTGGACCAAGAGCCGGCTGTGGTCGTCCACCAGCAGGAAGAGCCGGGCCCGCCGGCTGCCGGCGCTGCGCGGATGCGGCACCCAGGGCCCGATGAGCACGTCGCCGATCCACCGCTCGTTGGGACGCTCCGCCTCGTACCGGCCGTACGCCACCGGCTCGCTAGTCAGCTGAGCGCGTTGCAGGCCACGCTTGGCCAGCTGCTCGCGGATGGTGCGCGGGGCGATGCGCACCCCGTGGCGGGCGGCGATGATGTCGGCGATGTGGGCCGCGCTGCGCGCCGGCAGCTCCCGGCGCAACGATGCGGCCAGGTCGAAGAGCTCGGGGTGACGGCGCACTGCGCCGCTGTCGGAGCGGGTTCCCGGACGCAGTCCCTCGAGCCCGCGGGCCCGGTATGCGCGCAGCCAGCGGTCCAGGGTGCCCCGGGTCACCCGCACCCAGCTCCCGTCGGGGTGGCGATGGGTGCGCTCGGCCAGGACCCTCACCAGGTGGCCTCGCTCCCTGGGCCGCAGCCGGGGGTTGGCGGCTTCGGCGATCACCGTGTAGCGGAACAGAGCGGCGGTCTCGGGGTCGATGCGCATGGACGCGACTCCTCAGGGCGGCGTTGACGACGTCGCGCTGATGAAATCCCGGCCCAGCGCCCCTGCCCAGGGCGGGATCGTGGTGGTGCCCAACCAGCCCCCGCCGCTCATCGCGCTGACGAACTGCCAGAGCCCCGGCGGGTCGGTTCCCGCCAGCCGGGTCGCCGCCCGGCGCCAGGCGGTGACCAGGGCTTCGAGGGCCGCGGCCTCGACCTCCGCCGGCCACCGCGGCAGCTCCCCACCCAGCTCCACGACCAGGGCCTCGGCCCTCGCCAGCCAGTTCGGCGCCCGCGCCCGGTGCCGCCGTCGCCAGTCCCGCGCTGTGGTGTGGGGCACGGCCAGCGCTTCCGCCGTCGGCCGGGCCCCGGCCCCGGCGATCATCCGCGCCACCCCATTGCCGATCACCGCCGCCGGATCCAGCCGGCGGAGCAGCAGGAAGAAGGGCAGCAGCGCATGGGTCACCTGGCAGCGGCGGCACTTCGTCCGATGGATCCAGATCCGCCGGCTGGCACCCGCCCGCCGGACGAAGCGCTCGTACCCCGACCAGAAGATCAGCGGGCCGCGGCAGGCCGGACACCGCAGCCGGGGCGCCGTCACTCCCCGACCGGCGGCCGCGTACGCCTCGACACCGAGCCGACAGGGCCATACGATGGCCATGGGGTTTTCCCCGCTGGACCCTCTCGGCTCGGGTGCCAAACCTTTGGGGCCGGGAGGGTCGTTCTTTACGACCGCCCGATCATGCCCCGAGGTTGTCCACAGCGCGGGCGTTATCCACCCCCTCCTCCCCGCACCCCTCCTCCCCGACTATGACGACGGGTTATTCACAGGACTCCGTCACCAAGGAGCCCCGCCGTTCCCGCCCCATCCATCTCCATGGAGAGGCGCCGGCTACACGCATCGCTGACTTTGTGACGCTGGGAGACGTTGTTACTGCCGTGTGACCTGCACGGAACGTCAGGTATTAGCCGGTGGGGCGTAATCTGATCATGGCACGGCACCGATGGGCACCCGACGGCGGGGCTCGGTGACAGTGGCCGTGGAGGTTCATCTC
>PLTL01000064.1 GCA_003164475.1 Candidatus Dormiibacterota bacterium
GCTGTTGCGTCCCTCCCCGGCGCCGAGGTCCATAGCCTGCCCCGGCGGGAGCGGTGTCACCAGTTCGACCATCGCGGTGTCGGGATGGCTCGAGAACAGCCGCCCCACGGCGGCATACCGCTCGTCCCAGCCTTCTCCGTGCTCCACCCTTGATCCTCCATTCGTGTCCAGGCGGCGTCGCCCCCGGGCGTGAGTCGCTCACAGGGGAGGCATCGCCCACCGGCGCCATCTTGCTCCCGGAGAGGTGCCCGGCGCACCGAGCGGGGTCATTCGCCGCGTTGCGGGCTGGGCCGATCCGCTGACACCAGCGGCGTGGCCGGCTCCTCCCCTTGGACCGCCCGCCGGAGGAAATCCGTCACCGCCGGAGCCACTGTGAGGAAGCGGTCGATGTCACCGTGATCGGCGTCGGGGACGACCAGGAGATCCGTGCCTGGCGGTGCGGCTCGGTGCAACGCCTGCGCGTCGGCGAGGGGGATCACGGAGTCGATCGCGCCGTGGATCAGCAGCACCGGCATGCGCAAGTGCGCGATGGTGGCCATGGGAGCGAACTCCGGGAAGCGCATGCCGACGGCGCGCTCGATCTCTCTCAGTAAGAGCGAGATGGCGATCGCGGGCACGCCGCGCCGGCGCATCGCCTGCCCCATGTACGCGGCGGCATCCGCCATTGAGGAGATGCTGACGACGGCGGCGATCCGTGGGTCACGGGCGGCGACCAGCAGGCAGGCCCCAGCTCCGATCGAGTGCCCCACGAGGACGACGCGATCCGGTTCGACGCGCGAGTCTTTTCGCAGCCATAGGAGAGCGCGCTCGACATCGTCAGCGAAGCCTGGCATGGAGCTGACGCCGCCGCCGTCGCTGCGCCCGTGATCCCGAGCATCGAGCAGGAGGACGTGGAGGCCCGCGACGTGCAGCGGCGAGGCCACCGGGAGCATGGAGCTGGCGCTTGCACTCCAGCCGTGCAGTACCAAGGCAACCGGTTGAGGGCCGGCCGCGGGCGCCGGTATGAACCAGGCGCGCAGGTGCCCCGCCGGACCGGAGATGGTCACGTCCTCTGCCTCCAGTCCCATCGCGGCGGGAGTTGCGCCGGAGTGGACGTGGGGAGCGCGAAAGAAGCGGGCCAGGCCCCAGCGAAGACCGTGCCGGATTGCGGCCCATCCGAGGAGCAGCCCGGCGGCACAGACCAGGGCGCGGGCCGTCCGAGACGTCAGCCATTCCGGGCCATGGGGCCCAGCCTCAGGCCGGTTGCGCATCAGAAGCCTCCGCCCAGACCACCATGTCGACGAGTGCCCCAGCACCGGGGTGTGCGACGTTGATGGGTGCGAGCCTACTGCAGCAGGCTCCGCAGCATCCAGGCGGACTTCTCGTGGACCTGCATGCGCTGGGTGAGCAGATCGGCGGTCGGCTGATCGCCGGCGGCGTCAGCCACGGCGAAAACCTCGCGCGCGGTGCGGACGGCCGCCTCCTGGCCGGCGACGAGACGGCGGATCATCTCCGTGGCATCAGGTCGGTCATTGTCCTCGGCGATCGACGACAGCTCGGCGAACTCGTGATAGGTCGCAGGGGCGGGCGCGCCGAGGGCGCGGATGCGCGCGGCGNNGTAGTTCTGGGTCTTGAGGTAGAGGCTGTAGGTGTCGGCGAGGGACCGTGATAGCCCCTGGGCGATCGCCTCGCGCTGCGGTGCAGGGATGCCGATGTCGATGCCGGTGTCGAATCCGACCATGACGTTCCTCTTGATCTTGTCCGGTGACCCTTTCACGTCGAGCTGCCGGCCCATCGTGGCAGGGCGTCCCGGCGCGGTCCCCCGAGCGTGTGCCTCCTTGGGGGCGGGGAGTAGGGGCCTTAGTCACGAGAGCGCAGGGCCGTCCTCACTAGTCGGGCGATCGGCCGTTTGCCCCTTGCCAGCGTCGAAGTCGAGGAAGCAACTGGGCTCGACCCCTGGACCTGACCAGCCGCGCGGTGCAGTCGCTTGCGGGAGGCTGGTTCGCTGCGCTTGTGGTGGCCGTCGGCATCTACACGCAGTCCGGCTCGGCCGTCGCGCTCTGAGTCGCCAGACGGCCGAGTGGGGTACGCCCGGCACGATCGAGGATCTGGCGCCTGGGGTTCCGGGCAAGGCCAGATTGCAGCCGGGTGCTTCGCCGGAACTCAGACCGCCCCGCGTCCCACCTGGCCGCGCTGCCGCTTGAGGTTCAATTCCACCAGCGATCGCCGTTGCTGCCCCAGACGCATCCGGAGCGGGGGCCCGGGAGGCTGCACCCCCCGGAGCGGCGAGGTCGTGCGCGCTTCGATGGCCCGGCGGAGATCGCCAGCCCCGCGCCCCGGGTAGGCGCTCACCAGCCGCCCCAGGTCGTGGGCCCCGAAATGGCTGTCTCCGGCCGCCATGCGGGCGCCGACCTCCTCTCGGTGGGCGGCGCAGAACTCGTCGAGGCGCCGCCAGGTACCGGGCAGCACCGGGGCGGTGTGGCGGATCTCGATGCCATCGATCACCCGCGTCTCCAGCAGCCGCCTCAGTCTCCGCTCGCTGATCGAGGCGAACCACGTGGGCATGAAGGGGTGCGCTACCACGGCCAGCCCGCCCTCGTCGTGGATCGCGTCCACGGTGTCCTCGACCGGCATGTGCATCCTGATCGCCCGGCGGAGGAAGATGCCCACTACGTGGATGCCGGGGGGAAAGGCGCAGGTCACCTCCTCTCCGGCAACGACGTCGACGCCCAGCTTGGCCCCCACCTCGATGGCCTCTCCCAGGGGCGACACCGTGTCGTGGTCGGTGACGCAGATCACCGACAGACCGATCGCGGCCGCCGCCCTCACCAGTTCGACCGCCGTCACCGTGCCGTCGCTCGCCGTGGTGTGGCTGTGGGTCTCGGCGACGCTCAGCCCCTCCGGTCGGGCAATGCGCGGGCCGACTTCCATATCAGTTACCCCCCGCTTCCGGAGCGGAGGAGGCCGTGCTCAGGACGTATCGCGAGTCCTGCGAGCGGGCGATGCGGGGAAGCACGAGCGGTATGGTGCCCTACCGGTCGACGGGGTTGCTCTGGGGTTGACATGATACCCAGTGGGGTATATTGTAGGGGTAATTAGGATACCCCCAGGGGTTACAATTGAGGTAGTCATGTCCACCATCGCGCTCAACAGAAAGACCTTCACCGAGACGGTCAACCGAGATGGCATCGTCCTGGTCGACTTCTGGGCGGCCTGGTGCGNNTCCTGGTGTTCTCCCAGCCGGGGGCCCTGCCCGCGCCGGCATTGGCCAAGGTGATCGCCGCCGTGCGGGGCCTGGACATGGACGCGGTGCGTGCCGAGGTGGCTGCCGCCGAGGCCACGGCAACTACCGCATGACCAACGAAGCTGGTGCGAGCCGCCGGGTGCGGGTCGACTACGAGGGCGGGGACCGGTTCCGCATAGCGGTCCGTCAGCACACCGTCACTGTCGATCAGCCGGCATCCGACGGTNNCTCCGACCGAGCTCTTCATTGCCAGCCTGGCCTCGTGCGTGGCCTTCTATGCCCGCCGTTTCGCCGCCCGGCACGGCATTCCGACCGAGGGGCTCGCCGTCACCGCCGAGTTCAGCATGGCCTCGCACCCGGCTCGGGTGGGCGAGATCACGCTTCAGCTGCATGTCCCGGTGGAGCTCTCGCCCGAGCAGCAGGCCGCTCTCCTCGCCGTGACCTCGCACTGCACCGTCCACAGCACCCTGATGCAACCTCCCGAGGTTCGCATCGAGCTGTCCGCACTGACACCCGGGGCAGCGTGAGCAGCCCCGGCGACTGGGACGCCCGCTACCGCGCCAGCGACCACCTGTGGCCGATTGCCCCGAACTTGTGGGTGGCCGAGCAGCTGGCGGACAGTGTGGCCGGGCGTGCGCTGGACCTGGGGGCCGGAGAGGGGCGGAACACGCTCTGGCTGGCCCGCGCAGGATGGTTGGTGATGGCCGTCGACTTCGCCAGCGTGGCCCTGGAACGCGGGCGTGCCAAGGCGACCCAGGATCCGACGCTCGCTCGACGGATCGAGTGGGTGACCGCAGACCTGCGCACCTTCTCGCCGGAGCCCGAGACCTTCAATCTGGTGCTGCTCTCGTACATCCATCTGCCGCCTGATGAGCGAGCCGGCCTGCTGCGCAGGGCGGCCACGGGGCTGGCGGTGGGTGGCATCCTGCTCGTCGTAGGCCACGCCGCGCGCAACGCGACCGATGGGGTGGGCGGCCCGGGTGATGTCGCCAGGCTCTTCGAACCGGCCGACGTCATCGCCGACCTGCAGGGCAGCGGTCTTCGCATCGAGGTGGCGGAGGAGCGACTGCGCCCTGTCGACGGTAGCGCGCGTCCCGCCATCGATGTCCTTGTCAGAGCCCGCCGTCCGGGACGCCCCACCGAATCGCTCCGCGCGGTAGGAGGTCATCATGCCCCTTGACGAGGCTGCCGTCACCGATGTGCTCAAGCGGCTGCGGCGAGCCGAAGGCCAGATCCGCGGGGTCATCGGCATGCTCGAGAATGGCCGCGATTGCGCCGATGTCGTCACCCAATTGGCGGCGGTCTCTCGCGCCCTCGACCGAGCGGGATTCAAGCTGATCGCCAGCGGGCTCCAGCAGTGCGTGACGGAGCGCGAGGGCGGGGCAGTTCCCACAGTGGACGAGGCGCAGCTGGAGAGGCTGTTCCTCTCTCTCGCCTGAGTCCGAGGGAGTACGGTGCCGCGATGAGCCACGGTGCCTCGGCAACTGGCGTCGGGCTGCGGACGGACCGTTCAACGCCTCCCAGAGGGACCGCCGCGCGGGTGTCCTGGACACCCCTGACCCGCCCCAATCTCGCATGTGACAGGGTGGAACAGGGAACCGCATCATGGTGATCTGCTTAGCTGTGGCCGATGACGGCTCCATCGACCCTCGCTGGGGTCGCGCCCAACGGGTGGCGATCGCTACGGTTGAGGCCGGCACCATCACTGGCTGGGAGGAGTTCGACGTGTCATGGGACACTCTGCACGACACCGGCCCCGAGGGCGCCCACCACGCCAGGGTGGCCCGTTTCCTGCGTGAGCATCAGGTCGACACCGTGCTCGCCCAGCACATGGGTGAGGGCATGGCCCACATGCTTCAGAAGATGGGCGTCACCGTTCGTCTCGGGATCGCCGGCGACGCGCGCCAGGCCGTCACCGCTGCCGCCGTCTGACGGGGTCCGAGTCACGTCGACCATCGCCGAAGGGGGTGTACTGGTGAGCGGCCCCGCTGTCAACCGGGCCAGGGTGGCGCTCTTCGCGACCAGCCACGCCGTCGATGACATGTACCAGGG
>PLTL01000087.1 GCA_003164475.1 Candidatus Dormiibacterota bacterium
TGGAGCGCCTCGCTGCCGAGTTACCGCGTGCCGCCGCTCGTGCTCTGGTCGCGGCGGAACGGATGGGCGCGACCGGTTACGACGAAGGCCGCCCCACCCAGGAGCTCGGCGTGCGGCAGGGCGCTGAGAAGCAGGCCGGCGAGGAGGACGAAGAGGCCGAGCTGGAGTAGGGAGGCGCCCTATGCTCCAGGTGAGCCCTCCACCGAAGCGATGGGCGCGGGCGTGCTGTATACGGTGGGCACCGCCGGGAACACAACCTCGAGCCCCAGCTGCATGGCCTCGGCGAAGGCGGCGAGTTGGCCCACAGTAGGGTTGGCCCGGCCCGTCTCCACGGCGACCACGTACGGGGCAGAGACGCCCATGCGACCAGCCACCTCCGCCTGAGTCAGGCCGATGGATTGCCGGGCCGCGCGGATGCTCGCGCCCACGCGCTTGGCGTAGATGGTGGACCGGTTCGTGTGCGGCAAGTCGGAACGCCGACGGCTACGCGAGCACGCCCACGGGTACTGCAGCTTCGTCGACGGTGGCGACGATGTCGCCGCTCCGATACGCATCGGGAAGGCGACGTGCCCACGCCTCTGGGTCATCTTCAAAGCGGAGCGATCGCCCTGTCTCAGCATCCAGAATCGGGATCTCGAGGTCGAGCCAGGAGCGGTCGCCGCTGACAACCTCAAGCACTCGCCCCTGCACGGTGAGTTCGACACGAACCACATCGACATAGGCGGTGCGCTCGTCATTGAGCTCCCGACTGGCCAATTTCACGTGAACCATGGCGGCGGCATCTCCTTGGGCTGCGCTCAACCTAGCATAACCCCTTGGGTTATGTCAAGAGCTCAGAAATCGCCCACCACGAGGATGTTTCCCGCTGCCAGCATGCGGCTGGCTCGGTCGGCGAGGGCGCTGGCCCGTCCCGGCTCGAGAATGCCGTCCAAGCCCATCAGATCGGGAGAGCCCAGCAGCTGCTCGAGCGCGACCACCTCGGCGGAAGTGAGGTCGGCGTGGCCAATTCCGTGGCGGTGCCCAACGAACAGGCTGGCGTTGCAGGGGTGGCCCGGGGTCGCGAAGGCGTAGCCGTGGTCGATCAAGCCCAGCTGTGCCGCCGGCGCATCCCACCGGAGGTTGCCGACGTGACGGTCCTGCTGGGCGATCAAGCTATCGAAGAACGCGGCAGCGAGGCGCTGCCCCAGTGGGGGGGCGACGGCAGCCGCGGCGCCCTTGGTCCCATAGCGCCTGTCGATCAGCGCGCCATCTTCGCCATTGATCTCCCGGAGGACGGCAACGGCGACAAGCTCGGAGTAAGGGGGCCCCAGCGCGATCGCCAGACGCCAAGCGCAGCACTCGTGGACCGGAGGGGTATCTCCCCCCTGACCATAGGCATGGGCCGCGGTTCTGTTCACGCCGGCGAAGGTCTTGTGGAAGGCCTCACGGCCGCTCGCCAGCAAGACGCTCGAGGTCGTGTTGACGCCCGGGGAGGTGACCGTCGGAGAGTAGATGCGAACAGGCGAGGTGAGAAGGTCCTGCTCAACTACCGTGGCGCCCTGAAGGGAGCGGAGATTGCCGAGCGGCGTGGCGCCTCGCATGGATTCGTCATCGTACCGAGCGGACGACTGGGATTGTCCGACGCGCTAAGCGCGGGGCGGGCGGCCGGGCACTGTGGCGCGTGGGGAAGTTGGCTGGCGGGCGGCCTTGACGACGCCGTTGGCGCCGCCCACCACGCCAAGAGCGGCAAGGAAGAGCTTGAGCCCGTTACGCTCCTTCTTGGCACAAGTCTGGCGTGAGGGCGCCCCGGGGGCTCACCCCTACCACCTCAGCGGGCTGGTCCTGACTTTCGCGACCACGGCTGACAGCTCTGCGCCAGGCACGACGAGTCCGCACTCAGTGAGTTGGCTGCGCTTTCCGCATCCTCCCCGCCGCAGTCCGGACGAGGCGAAGTGCGTGGTATGCCACCACCATGGCGATCACAAGGGCCACCGAGGGGTCGAGCCAGTACAGCCCGCGGGTCACGAAGATGATCGCTCCGGCGACAGCGACACCGGCTGCCGCCGCAGCGTCGGCGACGGTGTCGAGGAACACGGCCTTCACGGTGAGGTTCCCGTCCTCGTCATCATCTCCGCCGAGGACCGCCGCGCCGGCTGCCATGCTCATGGCGGCCACACCGCTGACCACAAGCACTGGGAGTCCCTGGACCTTGGGTGCACCGGCCACCAACCGATCCACCGCGGCCGCAGCCACAAGAATCTCGAGGACCAGCAGCCACCCGGCATTGACAACAGCGGCAATGTTGAGGGCGTTGGGGAAGCCGCCGGGCCGTCTGGCGGTGCCTGAGTGGCGGGACAGGGCCAGGGCGATCAGCGCGACCCCTATGCCAGCGGCATCGAGGAGGTAGTCACCGCCCGCGGCGAACACACCCACGGAATGGGCCGTGACGCCGACGACGATCAGTGCGGCGACAGGCGCCAGGTTGAGACCCAGCACCACGACCAACCGGTTCGTCCGCGACACATGAATCTCCTATGTCAAGCGGCCGCCGGCGGGCCAGGAGTCTCGCATGACGGTGGCCGCTGTATCAGCCCGAAGTCGCCGGTATATCTCATCGGAGATCCGACGANNGTCGATACCACCGCCGCCTCGCGGGTAGAACCCCCTGCCCGCCCGCGGCTGAGCGGTGGGGAGCGGGTTTCCGGCAAATCGAGCGGTGGCTTCAGACGAGCCGATGGCCTTGGCTGGACGTTTCCAAGCTGGCGATAGCGGTGCCTTTCGCCTCTGGTTACAGCCCCAGCCAGGCGGAGGCGTTCTCCTGCCAGAGGTCGCCGGTCCGGATGTAGCCCGCTCCTGCGCGACGACGGCCGGCTCCGGATCGAGCCTGCCCGGCTTGTCCAGGCCTTCCGCACCGTGTTCGATCGGCTGCCCGTGGCACCCGCGATGGGTCAGGCGCCGCCCTTGGCGCCCCCGTCGGCGCCGAGCAGCAGCTCGGCGAG
>PLTL01000325.1 GCA_003164475.1 Candidatus Dormiibacterota bacterium
TCCGGCCGAGGCGGCCAGCATCCCCCAGCTGGTCAAGCGGGCTGACCTCTCAGCCGCCACCTCCCTGTTCACCATCACCATCATCGTCACCATCGTGCTCTCGGTGCCGCTGGCCTCCGTTGCCCAGCGGCTCCTCGGCCTGGAGGGTCCCTACTACTTCGGGGCTGCGCTCTTCGCGGGAGCCTCGGGGGCCATCTGGCTGATCCGGCCCAAGCTGCACGCGGCCTCGACGTCGGACGGTCAGCAGCTGCGGGCCCCCTGGAGCAGCACCTGGTCGGAGATCTCCGCCACCCTGCGCACGATCCAGGCCAGCGACGTCCTTCCCTTCGCCTTCGGCATGCTCACTCTGGCGCTGGCGATCGTGTTCACGATCTTCGCCCTCTCGGCGGGGTACATGCAGCACGTTCTCCTCAGCCGGCCCCAGAACAGCTACATCCTCCTCATCCCCGCGACCGTGGGGATGGTCGTGGCCGGCACCGTCCTGGGCCGGCGGCCGTCCTCGGAGGCCCACGGCCCGGTGGTGGTCGTCCGAGGGCTGGGGCTGGCGGGTGTGGCCATGCTGGTGCTGGGGGTCCTGCCGCCGATCCTGAGCCGGCTCGGCATCGACGGGGCTCTGGTGCCGCTGGCGATAGTCCTGGCGGTGATCTTCGGGGTCGGCTTGGGGGCGGTCCTGATCCCCTGCCTCACCATGATCCAGGAGGAGACCGAGCAGGCCAGCAGAGGGAAGATCTTCGGCGGCGCATTCCTGGCCATCAACCTGGCCATCGCGGTGCCCCTCCTGGTGGCCGGGGCGATCGCAGACGCGGTCGGTGCCAGCGACGTCCTGGGCGCCCTCGGACTGGCTCTGATCGGCATCGCCTCGGTGGCCTGGGTGCGCTCCTGGGGTGTCGCGTCGAGTGGAACACCGCCGGCGCCGGTTACGGCCGCGTAGCGACTTGTCGAAGTCCGCTGGCGACCGTTCCCAAGTCGGGCCGGGGTGTTCTATATGGAGTCATGCGTGCGGTCGTCACCTGTGAGAACTGCGGGCTCCGCCAGGAGGTGGCCCGGGCCATACCTGGGCCCACCACCTTTCACATCATCTGCCACTCGTGTGAGCAGAGCCTGCTGGTCACCGTGACCCGGGCCGACATCCGGAGCGCAGAGGCGGCCGTCCGGACCGCTTCGGCCCGGCGCTAGGTCTGGCCCGGGTCAGACCGCCCAGCGCGAGAGCCCCCGCGGGATCTCCTCGCGACCGCTGTCGAGGACGACGGGCCCCAGTTCCTCACTCTCAAAGTCCAGGCGGAGCTGGCGGGCCATCGGCAGGACCTGCCCCGAGCGGGCCCGTTCGCGGAGCCGGGCCCGGCGGTCGGGATCCAGGCTGGAGCACTGAACGCTGCAGTACTTGGCGGTCCGCTTCTTGACCAGGGCATGGCAGCCGGCTCGAGCGCAGACCCGGTTGGGGGCGGTTGGAGAGGCGAGGGAGCGGGCCACGGGGGGATATTAGATTCCCATTAAGGGTCCCTGTCAATGGTCGTTACGACCTTGAAAAAGAGCATCTTTTTGAAGAGATCGGGTGGCTGCAGTTGTACCCCGTTTCCCCATTTCGCCTATGGATAACCTTCTCTTCCCGCCCCTTCGTCCTTCCCTCCGGCGTCCCCCGGCCAGGGCCCGCGGTGGGGTGGCCGGTCCCGGTCGGCCGCCCCATCGGCGGCTCAGCTCGGCCGCGGCCCCTCCCGGTCGAGGATGATTTGCTCCGGGCTCGGGACTGCAGGGCTCGGGTTCCCAGCCCTCACCCGGGGGCGAGCCCCGCGGCGGCGCGTCAGCGCTGGAGCCAAGCCAGAGTCAGTGTCCCGAGTGATCATCAGCGGATCGGCGGATGGATTGGGCCTGCAGGCAGCGCAGGAGCTGATCGCGGGCGGCCACGAGGTGGTCCTCCACGCCCGCAGCGAGCCTCGCGGCCGGGAGGCGCTGGGGGCGGCCCCCGGAGCCAGGGGGGTGGTGATCGGGGATCTGGCCAGCATCGAGGCCACCCGCGAGCTGGCCCGGCAGGCGAACCAGATGGGACCCTATGACGCCGTGATCCACAACGCCGGGGTGGGCTACCGCAGCCCAGGACGGGTGGAGACGGTCGACGGCCTCTCCCAGCTCTTCGCCGTGAATGTTCTCGCCCCCTACCTGCTCACCGCCCTGATCGAGCCGCCTGGCCGGCTCATCTACCTCAGCTCGGGCATGCACCAGATGGGGAACCCTGGCCTGGAGGACCTGCAGTGGCAGGGGAGGCCCTGGGATGGGCCCCAGGCCTATGCCGATTCCAAGCTCCTGGACGTGGTTCTGGCCTTCGCGGTGGCGCGGCACTGGCCCAGGGTCCTGTCCAACGCCGTCGAGCCGGGCTGGGTGGCCACCAAGATGGGGGGGCCGGATGCCCCGGGCGACCTGTCCCAGGGGGCGGCCACTCAGGTCTGGCTGGCGACCAGCCAGGCCCCGGAGGCGACGGTCAGCGGCAGGTGCTTCCACCACCTCCAGCCTCAGGCAACGCACCCGGCCACCGCCGACCACTGCCTTCAGGACGACCTGCTCCGGCGCTGCGCCGAGCTGAGCGCCACCCGTCTGCCGAGTGCCGCCGCCCCGGCGCGCGCCGTGAGACCTGAACCGGTCCTAGGGGAAGGCTGATGGGGGAGGGCGACCAGTACCGGGCCACCCTCCGCCGACTGGAGGATTGGGGCCCCTACCTGGCGGCGAACAGCCACCTGCCCGGACCGAGGGCCAACCTCGAGCTGGTCGCGGCGTGCGGCGAGGAGGCCGATCTGGCCCGGGCGGAGGGCCTCATCGCCGGCGGCGACGAGTTCGCCACGGTGTGCGGCCTGGTTGCGCTGGGCCGCTACTTCGGCGCTGGAGACGACCGGCCGGCCGAGGTCCTCCACGGGCTTGCCGCAGACGACCGTTGGCGTGTCCGCGAGGGAGTTGCGATGGCCCTTCAGCGGGCATGCGATGCCGACCTGGAGCGGGGCTTCGCGCTGGCCGAGCTCTGGGCACTCGACTTTGACCCGCTGGCGCGGCGGGCGGCCGTCGCGGCCGTGTGCGAGCCACGGCTGCTTCGCGATCCCGGGTTCGCCGGGCGAGCGCTCGCGCTCCTCGCCCGGGTCACCGCCGAGCTGGCTCGGGTGCCGCCCCGGGACCGGGGCTCGGCACCGGTCCGAACCCTCCGGCAGGCGCTGGGCTACGGATGGAGCGTGGCGGTCGCCGCTAGCCCCAAGCAAGGACTGCCCCTCTTCCGCGGGTTGGAGGCGAGCCCTGACCCCGATATCGGCTGGATCGTCCGAGAGAACCGCAAGAAGGCCCGGCTCCGGCGCGTGCTTCTGGACTGGGAGGGATCCACTGGGGGGGTCACCACGGCCCCGCCGTCCCCGCCCGGCGGTGCGGGGCGGGGGCGGCCCGCTCCGGGTTGACCCGGGGCAGCGGGTGGGCCGTCCGACCGCCACCCCCGTGGACCCCCATGCCACGCGCCCACTCGGTCGCCGTGGCGACGAGGGCTCCCCGCCTCACCTCTGCCGGGCAGTGAGCAGCGAGGTAAGCCAGATGCCAAGGGTCAAGACCATGCTTGGTGGCGGCCGCATACAAGGTGCTGTGAGCCCATCCTCTCCAAGGGCCGTGGGCACCCCTCCGAGCCGGCGGGCGGACCCGCTGTGCCCACGCCCCTGGCTCCGACCAGGCTAGTTGGGCCACTCCCCTCCGCCGGGCCCCCATCTCAGCCGGGGCCCGGTGGGCTGTGATGGCGCAGGAGTGCGCCTGCTGCCGGCGTCAGGGCGCGTCGTAGGCGTCGAGGGCGACAGGCAGGCAAGCGGTCACCCCGTGGCCGGCGGGCTCCAACCCCAGCAGCACGGCACTGACGATCTCGTCACGGCTGGCCCCGTGGTCCCGGGCCTGGCGCACATGGAAGGGCACTCCGGTCGTCATCCGGAGCGCCGCGAGAATGGCGATGTAGGCAAGGTCCTTGGTCTTGGGGTCGAGAGCGCAGGCCTCGTCGAGGGATCGGGTCGCCTGCATCCAGGCGGCGGCATGCCCAGGAGCCTCGGACCCGAACACAGCGAAAGCTCGGCTGACCCCAGCTGGGACTTCATTCGGCGCGGCCATCAGACACCCTCCTCCCCGACTTGCGGTGGAACCTCGAGCCCGCACGATGCCCGGGTGGGGGAGAGCCACCCGGGGACCTCGCCACCTCGAAATGCCCGGCGCCGGCGCGAAAATCTGCCGATTCAAGAGCCGTCGCTGCCGATCGACGAGACCAGATTGTAGGGCCCAGGCCAGCTTCGGGTCGCTGCCGGCGGGCCTCTCGGTGCCGGGCGTCCCTAGCTCCGGCGGACAGCGTCAGGCGCGGGGGAGCGCCGGGTGAAGACTCCGGCGGGTATTGGTCGGGAGCGGGGTCCGAGCCGGCGATGAGGGCGCGCCAGCTCAGCCGGAGGAGCAGGCGGTGAGCCCTCCCCGAGGCGCCGGGCGAGCTTGGGGAGGGCTGAGCCCGGCAGGGAGCTGAAGGTCTGGGGCCGGCGCGGTCTAGCGGCGGAGCCACCCGGGCCGCGCTCCCCAGGGCTACGTCGCGTGGGCGCACCAGGAGTCGACCCTGGGGCCTCTACCGTGTCAGGGTAGCGC
>PLTL01000079.1 GCA_003164475.1 Candidatus Dormiibacterota bacterium
TCGCAGCATCGTCTTCGGCTTGGATGGGCGGAGGGTCGATGCCGGTTCCATCCGCGGCTTCCGTGCCGGCTGCCTGGTGGGCCGCTTCGGCCTGGGCACTGTCGAGGGTTTCCTCTTGCTGGCGGCTGAGCCCACTCGGGAACAGGATGCCAATGCCGTAGCGCCTCAGTGGCGACCCATTGAGGACCTCGTTGCCGTCGTCGTCGACGAGCACGCCGGTGGCATCTCGCCACGAGCTGAACGTAGTGGCGGCGTTGACGGTCCTGGGTTGCGCGCCAGGCCAAGTCCGGTCGTCGGGTCCGGTGGGCCCGTACAGATCGCGCCGGACGGCATCGACGAGCGCGAGACGGGCATCGGTGGCGGTCACGGCAACTCGTCCCGCATGACTGCCGGTCCGTGGGCGCCACCGGACGCGGGCACGTGTTGGCCAAGGTGGCTGCGGCCGATATAGCGAACTGCGGGGTCGACAGCGACGACGACCCGCAAGTCGAGCTCTCCGAGCAGCGGGCCGCCGCTGACGGTCGCATAGCCGAACGTTTCCAGGTTGGGCTGCCAGCTGGTCGTGGCGCGCAGGATACTTATCAGCTCCGCGATGATGTCGATCCCAGCGCGCCGGCAGGCGGTGCGAAGCTCCCGGAGGAGCCGGTCGCTGCGTCCTCCGTCGTCTTCGGGGAGGCCCAAGACGGAGCGGAACGCCTGGTAGGCGCCAGCCTTCTCCGGGGCGATGTACCCCGGGTAGGGAACGCAATTGAGAACGTGGCGCGCATATCCGCTGTTGTGCAGCGCGGCACTGAGCGCGGTATGGAGCTGCCTGTCGGTGCGTCCCGATGTTGCGAGCGCCTCCTTAAGCTCCGCCTTCGCCGCCTTGGCGGCTGCCGGTGCGCCCGGGCCGTACTTGCCGACCAGGAGGGCGTCGGCGCGGCGGTGCAGCTCGTCATCGGTTGCGCTACGCAGTGGCCGAAACAGCAGGACCGTTCCGACGCGAATCTGGCCGGGCTCCGCGTCGGTGACGTGGACGGCGTTGCCGTCCCAGGTGAGTATCTCCGGCGCCGGCCCAGCGCCGCCGTCGACGTCACCGCCGTCGACGGCGTAAAACACAACATGGTCCCCCGCGAGGCGAAACCCGGTTGCCGCGACCGGGTCCCGGTCGACGAGCCAGGACCCTGCCGGTGTGACCCGGGGCTCGACAGCGGTGGGCGGCAACCACACCGGCTCATCGTCCCGCTCCGGCGTGTTGGAGCCTCGGCGGGAGGTCCGGATCGTTGGCGCGAGCGTCGTCGGGAAGACGTTGATGGTGTCAGGGTCGAGCGGGAGATGCCCGGGCCAGGTGACGATGTGGACGTGGGTGGCGGGCGGGGCGCTGAGCAACCATCCGCCGATGCGACCAGCGTGCGTCGCGCCGCACCAAGGGGTCATGAGGTAACGAGCAGGTGGTCCGAAGAGAAGGAGTGCATCCCGAATTGGGGCGTCGCGAAGGTGGGTGACCGCGCGAACATCGGCGTCGAGCTCCTCGTCTTCGAGCCAGCGCTTGACGAGCGGCGCGTGGTCGGCGTCGACGGCGATGTACACGGCGGGCGGGTCGTGGGGATTGGCCCGTCCATAACGTGAGATGACCTCCTCGAGGCAGGCCGCGGCAGGGTGTGGCTGGTCGCCCAGGGCGTCAAGAAGGGCAGCGAAGCGAGACAGATGAGGGTGGAGCCGGCTGTCAAGCCCCGTCTCGTCGTGACAGCGGACTGCGTTGGCGAGCTGCGAGGTGGCCACCGGTAGAGCGTCGGGCGCGAGCGGGGTACCGCTCACGAGGCGAGCCCAGGTGCTGGCGCCCGCGAGGATGTCCTCGAGGTTGCGGGAGACGCCTTCGTCGGCCGCCCGGCGCAGGTCGCGCAGCATGCGGATGGCGTCACTCATCGTCGGCCACTCGAGGACGTGGCACTCGATATCCACGTCGGCGGCTGCCTGGTACCGCTCGTCAACCGCGACGAGGGCGGGTCTCATCAGAACAGGTCCTCATCCTCAGCTGACGCGGCGAGCATTGTCACCTGTACTTCTGCGATCCGCCATGCCTCGATGCCTCGCGGCGGCGTCGGCACGAATGGCTCAGTCGCAGGGTTGCCGGCTCGCACCTCCTCGATTAGCTCAGCGGATGCTCGCGACCGCCGGTCCGTGACCAAGATGTGGGCGGCACGGGGAAGCGCCCGGCGAAGCTGACTGCGCCACGCCGCCGCCCCGTCGCACACCACGAGGGCTGCCTGGCATGTCGACAGCCAGCCAGGCGGGCGCAACCTGAAGTCGCACACCAGGACGGGGTGACGGAACCAGCCGGCAAGCCCTGCGCCGACGTCTAGGAAAGGTCCGCACTGCGGCCACACCGCCTCAAGTATGCATAGGTCAGCCGCAACAGTTGACCGTTGTCCGATCACGACGACGGGGATGGCGGAGCAGCGCGCGTGCAAACGGGCTGCATTCGCTCCGGCCAATCCCGAGGCCGCCCAGGCGCCGAGGATCGGCCCCTGGGTTCTCAGCCGCCGGTCTGGCCGTTCCGGGAGTTCTGCGGGAAGCAGGCGGATGGTGTCGGCGTAGCGCGTCATGGTCGTACCACCCACGATCGTCGCCCCGCCACTTCCTGCTGCCCCGAGGCGCGTATCGCGGTATGCGCCGTTGACGAACGCCGAGACGCGGGCTCCGGCGTCCTTGGCGCACGGCGGGTCGAGCGGCCTGGTGCTCCGATGGGAGGCGAGCGCGGCGAC
>PLTL01000088.1 GCA_003164475.1 Candidatus Dormiibacterota bacterium
CGACTACCGTCTGTGCCGGGGCTACCTTACGTACCGGGAGTACCGTAAGTTGCCGATCGATGCAGTTCCCCTCACCCCCCGGGACCTCGGGCCCGGACTCCCGAGTCGAGTAAAGAGCTCGACAAGGTCAGCGGGGACCTCTTCGACGCAGAGGAGTTCCCCGCTGCCACGGTCCGCCCGACCACCGCGGTGGTCGGGGTACGTCCCGTGTCGACCGACGAGCAGGGCGATCTCGGCGCCGGCCTTGACGGCCACTGCCAGGCGATCCAGATGGCGTGAGGCCGGGGCTGGCGGCTTCCCACGATCCCTCAGCACATGGCGAGCGGGCGGTACCTGCCCCTCCCGGGGGCTCAGGGCTTCAACGCCTCGACCGCCAGGAAGGACGGCTCCTCCCCTCTCTGGAGGGCGTGGAGGTCAACGACTAAAAGTCGTCGCGCGCGCGGCCACGGCGATTCTGATACCCAGCAAGCCAGCTTGCTGGTCTTGCCTAGCGGCGTTGTAACAGTTTGGGCCCGTTTGTGCGACCTAAGCTCCAAAATTCCCATACGCGCGCACGATCTCATCATAGGAGATATCGTGAACCTTCGCATCCTTTTTCCGATCGGTGTCCTAACGCTGGGCCTCGCAGGCTGCAGCGCCGCTTCTCAGGCGACTGTGTCGACAGCCACGCCGCAGACCGCTACGCCTGCGGCGGGCACAGCAGCCCGTCAATGCGGCGGCTAGGTTACAAGCCCTAGCGAGACGCTCCTGGAGAACTGGCATGAATGGGCGTATCCTCATCCTCGGCGCGGCGTTCGTTGGACTGGTCGCTGGCTGCGGTACTCAGACCGCCGCTACGCCCCCACAGGCGCCGCAGCACGTCACTGCGACTGCTCCCGCGACTGCGATCGCCACACCCGTTCCGACCGCGGCCCCTACCGCGGTCGCTACGCCGATCCCCGCAGCCCCCGCCGCCGTTGGTGGCGCTGGCGACACCGCGGCCAACCCCGATCTCAACTACATCTGCGCCGCCGCAGGTAGCTTGACCCCTGGCGGCAACGTCGTCGTCTATCTCACAGCGGCAGGCAGCGATACTGCCGCTGGCAAAGAGGGATGCGCCGCGGCCGAAGCAGGGGGCTATTTCACGGCGGCCACTAAGGGCGTACCCGCTGACAGTTGGTTGAACGGTACGCCCACATGCTACCTCACCTCCAACGGCCTCGATACCATCCGTCTGTACACTGCCGACGATGGCACTTCAGCCTTCAGTGTTGAGCTTTGCAACGTCCTGTTCCAGGACGCAGGCCTCGCGCCGATCTCCTGACGAGGGCGCCGCACGCTGACTAGCGTCAGCTAGGACAGTGCGGCGTAAGTCACTCGAAGCGGTCCTAAGTCGTGGACAGCTTGGCGGGTTTCATAGGCCGCCCGCAGCATTCCGTCGCGCACTCCTTGCATCTCGTCCCCGAGCCGCGCTATACGCCCGCCGATGTCTGGCCTCAGCGGGTCGCCGCCGTGTGGCATTTGCTCCTGGAGCTGGGCCAGGCTGCGGAGTGCCGCCTCGTACTGGGCCATCTTGATGCGCATCTCCACGGCCGCTGCGGCGGCGCGTCGAGTCAGGGGGGCTGTCTCCAGGCGATCGATACTCTCATCGAGGGCGTCAATGTTGCCCACGTCCTTGCCGCCCGTGTTGACCGCGCTGACCTTTCGTGCCGCCTTGAGCAACTCGTACAGGTAGGGGCGGAACTCCTCTTCGGCTCGCCATGCCCAATCGCGGCGCGCGGCTCGGCGCTCCCGTTCGAGGGTCCGGACTTCCTCCCGTCGGCTCATCCACGTGGCGGTCCAGTAGGACAGAAGTTGACCCACGATCACCCCGGCGAGGCCGCCGGCCACCCCGATGACCACCACGAGCATCGCGTCAGCTTATCGCCATCGGGCTGGACCGGCCCCGCGCCCCAGGTCGTCGCTGCGGTGCCGAAGAGGAACCTGCAGTTGTCCGCTGCCTCGCGCCATGGCCGCGACGTGTCATTACACTCTGCGGACGTGCCCCTCGACGTCACGGCTGTCGCCTCCTTCATCGGCGCCCTTGGGTTGGGCTCCGTCGTCGGTCAATGGATGGCAGGCTCTGGAGCACGGCGGTCAGCGCGCGGCGACGTCCTGCGCCGGCTCGGCGCCGTGGAATCAGCCCGCTGGGCGGACGAAGAGGGATCGCGCCCAGTGTTCCGGGACGCCGTCCGCGAACTGGAGATAGCCGCGCTCCTCGCACGCATCCCCCGCAGGCCGGTTCGGATCTATCTGGTACTTGCTCAGACGGCCTACTGGGAGAGCAAGCAGGACTACGAGGAGAGCGGAGGGGCCCCCGAGAGTGGCGGCGTTGATGTTGCTCTGGCTCAGCTGACCCGCGCCGGCGCCGGTCTGGTGATTGAAGCGATCTGGGCTGCGCGACTCCTGCGCTGGCTTCGGTTCCTGTGAAGCGCAGCGATTTTGACAGTGGGAGCGCAAGCCAGTCACAGGCCAGTCAGTACCCTTTCGTGAGCGACGG
>PLTL01000245.1 GCA_003164475.1 Candidatus Dormiibacterota bacterium
CGACAGTCTGCTGGGCCTTACCAGCCTCGATCAGATCCGGGTGCTCCATTTGGATACGGCCGAGGCGCGCAGGAAGGGGGTGGGCGAGCAGGGTTTCGACTTCTGGGGCCAGGTCCGGGAGACGTTGGATGAGGCTGAGCGGCTGCGCCGCGCTCTCGCCGAGCGACCGCTCATAGACATCCGCGATGCTCGGGTCAAAGCTGCCCTCTTGGCCGAGGCGGAGAAGGTGACACGAGCCTTGTCAGTGGTCGCCGACGCCATGGTAGGCGTGGCTATGGCGTCGTGCGGTGCTAACCACGATGCCGGCGACGAGCTGCGGAGGTTCCCCGCGCAGGTGCGGCACATGCTGGGTGAGGGCGACCCGGAGGCCCGCGAGGCGCGCCTGCAGGAGATGGCCGACACTGCTGCCTACCAACTCGACACTGACCACCCGGATGGCGCGTTCGACCGCCACCCAACNNTGGTCTTTCCGGAGGTCTTCGAGGCGGGCGGGTTCGATGCCGTAATCGGCAATCCACCGTTCCTCGGGGGGTCGAAGCTAACGGGGGCATTTGGGACGGCGTACCGCGAGTTCCTGGTCCGCAACGTTGCCTCAGGGGTGCGAGGCAACGCCGATCTGCTGGCGTACTTTCTCCTAGTGGCGTATCGGTTGTTGAATGAGCGAGGGCAGACAGGGCTAATCGGCACTAACACCATGGCTCAAGGGGATACCCGTGAGGTTGGCCTCGATCAGATCACCGCAAACGGCGCCACCATCCGCGCTGCAGTGAAGAGTGCCCATTGGCCGACCCGCACCGTCAACCTTGAGTACTCTGTACTCTGGGCTAGCCGCCAAGAGCCGGCCAAGGGTGTGTCCATGATGCTGGACGATCGGCCGGTGACACTGATCACGACGTTACTCGACGCAGTTGAGAGCGATCTTGGCAAGCCCTTCCGCCTTGCCGCGAATGCGGGCATTGCGTTCCAGGGTACGAAGGTGGACGGGATGGGATTCGTCATGCCCCCGGAGGACGCCGAGCGGCTGATCGAACACAACCCTCGGAATCGTGAGANNAACGGAGAGGATCTCAACTCGCGGCCGGACTGCTCACCCAGCCGCTGGGTCATCAACTTCCGCGATTGGCCGCTGGAGCGAGCAGAGGAGTATCCAGATTGCATCGATATCGTTAGGCGACTGGTCAAGCCGGTGCGCGACGTCAACAATCGAGCCAACTACCGTAGGTTTTGGTGGCGGTACGCTGAGCACCGACCCGGTCTGTACAAGGCGATCGAGGGCATGGACCACGTGCTGGGGATCACGCTTCACAGCAAGGTTGTGATGCCGTGCCGTCTCCCTACCGGAATGGTGTACTCGCACGCCTTGGCAATCTTCGCTCACGAAGATGGTGCTCACCTTGCGCTTCTTTCGAGTGCCCTCCACTACTGGTGGGTGATCACTTACTCGTCGTCACTCGAAACGCGAATCCGCTACACACCGAGCGACGTGTTTGAGACCTTCCCACAGCCCATGGTTACCTCGGGGATGGACAGCGCCGGCGAGACACTCGACGCCGAGCGCCGTCCTTTGATGCTGGATCGGCAACTCGGGCTCACCGCGCTCTACAACCTGGTGAATAGCAGCGAGGTCGCGGACGCTGAGATCGCACGACTCCGCGAGATCCATGTCGAGATCGACAGAGCGGTCGCCGAGGCTTATGGATGGGCCGACATCAACCTTGGTCACGGCTTCCACGAGACCGCCCAGGGCGCCCGATTCACGATCTCAGGATCGGCCCGGCATGAGGTTCTCAATCGACTTCTCGAGCTGAACCATCAGCGCTACGCCGAGGAGGAGGCGCGCGGCCTGACTGGCGCCAAGGGGCGGCGGGCGGCTGGAAAGAAGGGGGGCCCCGTCCAAACGCCGCTGTTCGGGCCATGACCGTCAATTCCCAGGAGGTCCGCACCCAGCTAGAAAACATCCTCGAGCGCGACCTGCTCGGCCCGTGGGGAGGCGAGGAGGAGGAACTCGCCGGCGAAGGTCCGCGTGCGCGGTACCTGGTGGGCTTCATCGCCCCCCGTGGCGTCCAATCAGCGCCCGAAGAGCTAGACAGCTCACTCGGCGACCTCGACGGCGAGGAGGCCGGCCCCGAACGCGCTAGCCCAGTCGCGGCGAACACGATGTTCCCTCGCTCCTTCGGTTTGTCGTTCTCAGTGCCTGCGGAGACCGAGTCCCTCGCGGTCACTGTTTCGTGGGGACGCTACACTCGCGGACTTTCCACGACCCTGAGGAACGATAGCGGCGATCTGATCCGCGTGTGGCNNAGCCAGATCGGAACCGGGACTCCGCCTGGCTCTTCCAGACGCGGCTTGCCGTAACCGCGGAAGACGGCGAGGCTGCCATCTTCCTGCCCGGCCTCGAACGCGCTTCCGTGGGCGGTGGGGTCGAGGAGGACCGGCGTCTCGCCATGCTGTACCGGAACGCGTTGGAGTACGCGGTAGGCCGCAACGTCGCGGTGGCTGCCCAATGCGATCCGGGGAAGCGCCGCGCCTCACGTCTAGTCACAGAGTGGCTGCCAACCTCGGACGTCCCGCAGACCGTGGCACCGTCCGTCGATACCGAACCCCGCTTGAGCGGACTCGAACGCGACATGGGAACCCTGGCGACGCTTGATGGTCAACAGCTCCGCGCCGCGCTCGTCCCGCTGGCCGCCGGCTATGAGTCCTGGCTTGACGAACAGGACCAGCGGCTCCGCTCGGAGCCTGACCTAGTGTCCCACGGACAGGCGGGTGCGGCCTCGATTGACGATGGGCGAATCGCCGCGAGGCGCATCCGAGCCGGGATCGACCTGCTGCTCTCCGATCCGCTTGCCTTCGAGGCCTTCCGGTTCGTCAACCAGGCCATGGCTCTACAGCGAGTTCACTCCGAGGTGGGCCTGCTGAGGCGCACCGACCCCACCGTCTCCTACGCGCAGGCGTTTGAGCGGTGCGATGTTCCGGATAGTCGCTCCTGGCGTCCCTTCCAGCTGGCGTTCGTCCTCCTCAACCTCCCGGCCCTGACCGATCCGACCCATGACGAGCGCTCGCCTATCCACAGCGCCACCGTCGACCTTCTGTTCTTCCCTACTGGAGGCGGCAAGACCGAGGCCTACCTCGGCCTCGCCGCCTACACGTTCGCGATCCGACGTCTGCAGGGCGCGATCGGCTCTGGGTCGGCAGCCCGTGACGGCAGCGAGGGTGTGGCCGTTCTGATGCGCTATACGCTGCGCCTGCTCACGGCCCAGCAGTTCCAGCGGGCAGCGACCCTCGTCTGTGCCTGCGAGTTCCTCCGCCGGGAGCGGTGGGCAGCTGGCGACCGGCGCTGGGGAGAAACGCCCTTCCGGATCGGCCTCTGGGTGGGGCTTGCCGCATCGCCGAATAGCTACGACGATGCGGCAACCCAGATCCGCTCGGCCCGGGGCCAGGGGCGGGGGACGGGCAACAAGGTGCTGCAGATTCTCTCTTGCCCCTGGTGCGGGGAGGCACTCAGCGAGGCACGCGACCTGGAACCCCAGGACCAGGAGCGGCGGGTGTACCTGTACTGCTCGGACGCAGACGGTACCTGCCCGTTCTCGCGCCGCGGCTCGCCGAACGAGGGCCTGCCAGTCCTGACCGTCGATGAGGAGATCTACCGGCTGATGCCGGCGATCGTCATCGGCACCGTGGACAAGCTCGCGCAACTTCCCTGGCGAGGCCAGGCGGGCATGATCTTCGGCCGGGCGAATAGGCGATGCTCGCGGCACGGTTTCCGGCATCCCGATCTGGACCAGCTGAGCGGTTGCGCCGACCGGCACAGGGCGACCGACCGGTTGCCCGTCGCCTCGACCTCAGAGGTCATGCAGCCGCGTCCGCCGGACCTGATCATCCAAGATGAGCTGCACCTGATCTCTGGCGCCTTGGGGACAATGGTCGGGCTCTACGAGACCATGGTCGACGAACTCTGTAGCTGGACCCGAGGCACGGACCTCATCAGGCCCAAGATCATCTCCTCCACGGCGACTGTCCGGCGCGCCCAGGACCAGGTCTGGCAGCTCTTCGGCCGGCGCCTCGGCATCTTTCCACCGCCGATGCTGGACGCCGGGGACACCTTCTTCTCGGTGCAGCTACCGGTGTCCGAGAGCACTCCCGGTCGCCGCTATCGTGGAATCTGCGCCCACGGGATACGTCTCAAGCAGGCAGAGATCCGTATCGCTGGAACCCTGCTCACCGCCACCCAGTACCTGTTCGATCACTATGGTGAGGCGGCCGACCCCTACTTCACGTGCGTCGCGTACTTCAACGCCTTGCGCGAGCTGGCGGGTATGAAGCGGCTCCTCGACGATGACATCGCGGTGCGGGTGCGGAAGGGGAGCTCGAAGGGACTCGCGAACCGTCCGGTCCCGCTCGAGGTGCAGGAACTAACCTCACGCGCCCCGTCGAGCCGGATCGCTGAAACGCTTCGCCAGTTGGAGGAGGTAGCCCACCCCGCTTTTGACTCGACCGCCGCGCGGCAGCAGCGGCCTCGTCCCGAGCGCACCGGTAGTCCGCCGATTGCAGTCCTGCTGGCGACGAATATGCTGCAGGTCGGCGTTGACGTGGCGCGCTTGGGGCTGATGATCGTGACCGGCCAACCGAAGAACACTGCGGAATACATCCAGGCGACAAGCCGAGTCGGTCGCGTGAGCGCGCGGCCAGGGCTCATCCTCACCCTCTACAACTGGGCTAGGCCCCGCGATCTTGCGCACTTCGAAACATTTTCTCACTACCACGAAACCTTCTACCGCCGCGTTGAGCCGCTCTCGGTGACACCGTTTGCCGCACGCGCCGTGGACCGTGGCCTCACCGGGGTCTTAGTGGGGATGATCCGCAACGCGGCGCTCGGCTTCAGCCCGAATCTGGCCGCCCAGCGGATTGACCTCGCGAGCCCCGAGGTAGAGGCTGCCGGCGATGCGATCGTCCAGCGTGCGGCCCGTATCAGCGCCAGCACCGACGCGGAGGAACGGGTGCGCGACGCTATTCAGGATCGGCTGGACAAATGGCTTCAGCGGCGCGCCCACATCGAGGCCGCCCGGCTTGGCTACCGCACTGCGACCGATGTCGAGGGGCTCCTTCACGATGCCGGCGTGGGCGACTGGGACATCTGGACGGCCGCCTACTCCCTGCGTGAGACCGAGCCAGAGGCGAACCTGATCCTGCCGCGGGAGTCGGTCGTCGACAGAACGAGCCCCGATGGCGGGAGCTGGGTGTACCCGGGACAGGCGGTCGATGACCCCGATCTGGAGGACGAGGCTCCGCCCGACAAACCACTGGCCGATCCTGCGGAGGTGACCNNTCGGTCCGACCTTCGCACCTGCTCTATGCCGCAGGGGTGGGCGCGGTGGTGGACCTGCCATCGATCTCGGTGCTGGTCCGCGGCCTCGATGCCTGGGACTACTCGCGCGTGGTGGCGACCTCAATCCACGAGGAGCGCCTGCTCGCGGGGGTCCGGAGGGTGCTGGGTGCCCAGGTCGAAGAGCTACGCGAGCCGCCCATCTTGGAGGAGGACGGACCTGACCGGGGCGGTCAGGCCGCAAGGGTCGGAGTGCCGGCGATCGCCTTCCCTCAGTGGCTCCGCTGCACTGCCTGCGACCGCCTGGGCCGCCTCGACGAGGGCTCCCTCTGGAGATTCGTGAACCGTTATTCGGGTCGCCCAGACCTGGCTCGCTTCGTACACGCTCAGTGCTCGAGTCGGCGTAGGGAGCCCATCGCCGTGCCCGCCCGGTTCGTGCTCGCCTGCCCAGCCGGCCACCTTGACGAATTCCCCTGGGTGAGCTTCGTCCATCGCGGCAAGCAGTGCCCAGAGGGATCGGCTGGCCGGCTAACGATGGAGGACAGAGCTGGCAACGTGGGCCCCAACGTGGTCGTGCGCTGCGAGTGCGGAGCCAGGCGCAACATGCTCCAGGCGGTGGGCGCCGCGGCCGCACCGCGCCTGCCCCGATGCCGGGGCCGGCACCCTCATCTCGGGGTCTTCGATCCCGAGTGTCCGCGGGCGTCGGAAGTGCGCACCCTTGTCCTCGGAGCCTCCAACCAGTGGTTTGCCATCAGCCTGGCCGCGCTTCACCTGCCCACTCGCGGGCAGGGCATCGCTGCCGAAGTCGAGCGCCTCTGGTCGATCCT
>PLTL01000343.1 GCA_003164475.1 Candidatus Dormiibacterota bacterium
GCATCACGACGAGGCCGGGACCCCACACGGCCAGGACCGCCACGGCCAGCCAGCGACGACGGGAACGGTCGGACCGGCCGACCGACGACGAGTCCCGGACTTTCAAGGGTTTCTCCCCTGAGGCTAGCCTCGATTCTTCATCGAGGGCCGGCTCGGAGCCGGGCTCAGCTACGGGAATGCCCCCCTGGTGACGAAGAGTGCGCCCTGGAATCCACCATTCCCGCTCGGGATGGCATCCCCTTGAGAATGCAGTGTAGTGCCCGGCCAGAACTCCTGGCCCGTGCCGATGGCACCGGGCGTGGCCACCACGCCGGGGGCTCCGGCAGCCGTCGCGGTGCGCCGCTTCCGCGGCCCAGCACGTCTGGGCGCCACATCGCGGCGAGAGCGCCGATCACCTTGGCTCACAGGGTCGGGAGGCTTGGGAGCTGCCTTCGATTAGGGGCCCGGATGTGGCGTACAGATGTTTGCAACGGCACGAACTCCTACAGCTGGGCGACTGGGCCCAGGTCAACGAGACGCACCCCAGGACCCCACCGCCCTGGTGGCGGCAAGGGATGCGGGCGGGGCCGACGCGAGGTCGTTCCCCGAACGATCATGTTGGAGGCCGGTCCTCCCAGTGTCCCTGGAGCCGTTGCGCTCCGCGCCCCGGTCTCCTCCCGCTACCGGCGAGCAGACCTGGAGCACCAGCCGGGGAGCGGACGGGGCAGCACCAGAGGCGCATCCCCCACCACCCGCGTCCCGCCGCACCGCCCCAAGCATCAGCCCAGGAGATCAGAGGGCCGATCCGCTAGGCCAGACGAAGGCGGCGGAATCGTGCTTCTCGGGCCCTGAAGGCGGGCAGCCTCAAAGCGGTAGGCCCGCCTCCAGAAGCGCCAGCGCCTCGTCCATCCGCCGCACGAGCTCCGGGCCCAGTGGCAGGAAGGATGCCTCTGTGGTCGGCCAGTCCCCGCCGCCCCCGGTCGGGAGGTACGCGCCCAGCACCACCCCGAGCAGGGCCCCAACGAAGGCGCGCACCGGAAGGGCATCGGGCTGGCTCCCCACGCGCTCGGCAACCACCTCGGCGAACACCCCAAAGATGCGGAGGAACTCGTCCATGGACCGCGCTCGGATCTCGGGAACAGCGAGCTGGAGCACCGCGCGATCCTGCTCCAAGGCCAGCTCTTCGGGGGTCAGCCCGGCGAACATTTCGGCCAGATGGCGCAGTGCCGCTCTGGTCGCTTGGAGTGGACTGAGGTCCTTGGACTCGGCCCTGAACGCCTCCAAAAGGAGCCTGTCGTAGTCGTCGCGGACGACGACATCCTCCTTGGTCGGGAAGTAGCGGAAGAAGGTGCTGGGTGAGACCTCGGCGGCCGCGGCGATCTGCTCGACCGTGGTCGCCTCGTAGCCATGGCTGCGAAACAGACGCATGGCATGCCGCTGGATCTCGGCCCGCGTCCTGGCCTTCTTCCGCTCGCGCAGCCCGAGTACCGGCCCCGGGGCCGCATCCGGCGCTGTCATGGATCTGATGGTAGCGGCACTCCCAGCTCCGGGGTTGGAGGCGCGGTCGGCTCGGGGTGCCGCGCGGCGCCCGCGGACGACCGGCCCGGCATGGACTGCAGCGCCGTCGCCAGGCCGGCTGCAACTACCCCGGCCGGATCCGACGACATGTCCGCCGGGTGCCGCAAGGCCCTCGCGACCGCCCGCAACGGCGCGCCGTCCCCAGACGGTGAGCGACGGCTATCCCGCCGAAGAAGCTGGCCCGGGCCTCGGCGCTGGCCGCAGCCGGCACTTGACCCAGGCGACGCTGCCCCTGGTAGACCGAACTCAGGACGCTGCCCAAGGCCAACCTGCCGGCGAGAGCGCCGGCCCATTGCACCGCCTGAAAGACTCCCCGGGTCACCTCGCTGCACTCGGCGGTGAACCGGCCGATCGCCGCTGAAGCATTGCGGACCAACACCAAGTCCAGGCCAAGGCCAACCCCGCGAGGACTTGCCCCAGTAAGGTGGCGATAGCGCGGGACTGTCAGACTGGGTCCGTCTCCAACCGGGCGACAACTTCCGTCGCCGTAGTGAGTCGCTTTCGAAGTGCGCCGATGAACCGAGGTGAGGTCCGGGTCTGGCTCCACGGCCACCACTTCAGCGCGTGGCTGGCCGGAGTTGTGGGGCTCGCGGGGATCGCGACACTGATCCTGGTCATCAACCCAGCCAAGCTGGGGCTGGCCCTTGAGCACTTCCAGCTCGCCCTTGTGCCAGCGATCGTCGCCGCCTCACTGTGCTACTACGTCCTCCAGGGAGTGCGCTGGCACTTCCTGCTGAGGGACGTGGGGGCCAGGCTCCCGATCGGTGAGACCATCCTCATCAACCTGGCAGCGCAGGTCACGACACTGCTGCCTCTAGGGGAGCTGACCCGGGTCGCGCTGGCCGCTCGCGCGGCTCGGATTCCCTTCAGTGATGCGCTGGCCACGGTGACTGTGGAGGAGCTGACCTACGGCCTTCTCTTGGTGGTGGTGGCGGTCCCAGGGCTCTTCGAGTTCCACCTGTCACCGGCCGTTCCTGCCGCCGCCCTACTGGTCGCGGTGCTGGCTCTGGCCGTGCTCACCGTCCCCCAGCTGTTCCACGTCCTGCACAACCTGATGTCTCGCATACTGGGATTGCGTCGCTTGCTCGGGCCGCTCGACGAGCTCCAGGCTGGGACCGTGAGTTTGCTCCATCGGCGCGACACGCTCGGGTGGTCGGTGATCACCTTGGTTCAGGTGGCCGCCATGACCACCGTGTTCTGGCTGGTGGTGACTGCTCTCGATCCGGGAGCGCTGACCTGGCCCGAGGCGGCCTCGGTCTACGCGGTGGCAAGCATGGCAGGCGCGATCAGCTTCATTCCTGGGGGACTGGGCGCGTCCGAGGCCACCTTCGCCGGGCTCATGATCGTGGTCGGGCTGCCGCCGGCACAGGCTACGGCGGTGGCCCTGATGCAGCGCGTGGCCGACCAAGGTGTGGCCACGGCGAGCGGGTTGGTCGCCTACGTGATCGCCCAGCGGCGCTACCAGTTGGGCAAGCTGTTCAGCCTCCAGCCCGGGCGAGCAATCACCGCGGAGAGCGTGGCCGGAAGTCCCCTAACCACACACGACAGCACTGAGCAGCAGCGCGCTGGCCCACTGCGCTAGCCACAGGGTGAGCCATCTGCCACCAGGACCGCCAAGGATCGCCAGGCGGGTCCAACTCGCACCGCGCCGGTCGGGCTGAAGAGGCTCAGGGCACCGCACCCGACACTGCAGGATCTCCGCCCCCCAGGCGCCAGCTGCTCGCCGCCGCTCCGACCCCGTGGGCTTCGAGCCCAGGTCCGGCGGCCGGCGGATGACGGCGCTGAGGGAGAGGCTCGCTGCCCGCGGCCACCAGCGGCCTGCGCCGTTCCCAAGCGGGCGCCAACCTGCTGGGCGGCATGCGGTGTCCGCGCCAAGTCCGGCCCCCTTTTCGCACAGTCCTTCCCGCCGACATGGGCCGGGGCCGAATCCTCCAGACCCGGCACCCACCTGGTCTCCGACAACGGTCAGAATGGGCCGATGCGAGCGGTGATCATGTTCCGGCACGGGAAGTCCGACTGGCAGGCCGACTCCGCCGATGATGAGCAGATGCGCCCGCTGTCCCGACGCGGACAGAGGTCGGCGCGGACCATGGGCCGGTTCCTTTCCCTGGCTGGCGAGGTCCCCGACGCCGCCGTCATGTCCCCCGCATTGCGGGCCAAAGAGACGCTCCGTCTGGCCATGGGGGCGGGCGGATGGGACTGCCCGGTACGAACGCGAGAGGGGCTTTTCGGTGATGCGAGGTCAGTGCTTGAAGAGATCCGAGCGCAACTGCCGGCCACCGACGTGCTCTTGGTCGTCGGCCACGAGCCCACGTGGTCCGAGGTTGCCGAGCTCCTCATTGGTGGGGGCGCGCTGAGCCTACCGACGGGGGCCCTGGCAAGAATCGATCTCAACGTCGACCGGTGGACGCAGGTGGGACCCGCCAGCGGGCAGCTGTCCTGGCTGGTTCGACCCCGCCTCTTCCCCAAGAAGAGCTTCGGCTTCGCCGATTAGGGCAGCAGCCCCCTCTCAGCGTGGTCGCCCTGATGGTGAGCCCACGCCCTGGTTGCCACGGGTGGCATCAGGGGCCTCGCGGGGAGCCAGGCGCTTCCTGCCGTCCCGCCCCAAGCGGCATCCGCCAGCTGGGTGATGCACCGATGAGAAGGTGACGACGGCGCACCACTCAGAGGATGGCGATCTGGAGAAGTTGCCCAGGGCCGACGGGGAGCTCCCCTCGGCCAACGGATTGGCGCTTCGGTATCGGTCGCTCAGGCGGGCAACGTGGGAGAGCGCGTGGCGGAAGGTACCGGCGCGAGGGCTCAGGGCGGCTCCACCTGGAGCGGCGGTCATCCTTGCGCTGGGCGAGGACCTCGAGCCTTCTCAAAGTTCAAGGTGAAGCCGAGACGGTTGCCGAAGAAGGCCACCTCTCGGAGACCGGCCGTGGCGGCCAGGCGGCGAACGGCCCCGCGAGTCTGAAAGTGGGGGTCCACAACGACCTCGGTCACCGACACGAGGCCACCGGGCTTGAGCGCGTCGGTGACCTCCTGAAGGGCGGCCTGCCGATCAGGGATCTCCCCTAGGACGGTGACCATGACGGCACGGTCAAACTCGTCGCGGCCCAGCCCCGCATCCCCGGGCTTGGCCAGGCGGAGGCTCGCGTTGGTGAGCCGCGCCGACCGCACCTTACGTCGGGCTCGATCCAGCATGCCCTCCTGGATATCGAGCCCCAGCACCGAACCGGCGGCTCCGACTGTCTCTGCGATCGGAACTGTCAGCCGTCCCGGACCGCAACCGAAATCCAGCGCCCTCATGCCGGGCTGAAGGTCCAGGTGACCGACGATGGCCCGGGCGCTATCGACCCTGAACAGGGGGTTGTCCAGTTCGACGAGCTTCGCCAGCCAGGTCGGGCAGGGCAGCGCCCTCCACCGCGATGCGAACCGCCACCCAAGGTAGACCGTCAGAGCCAGCCCGGCGGATCCGGTCAACCACCGCGATGGTTTGCCCACCCCTACTCCCCCCCTGCCTCGGTAATGATCCCGGTCGCGAGCCAACCCGAGGGCATCGCGAGGCGCGACCGTTCCTGCTCAGGGTAGTCATCGATCGCGATGGGTGCGACGCAGCTGCCTGCCGGCTCGACCAGCCTCCCGGAGGCCACCAGCAGGGGGTAGGTGCTGGAGCCAGAGGTGTCGACCAGCCGCTGGGCAAAGCCGAGGACCGCAGCACCGACCGGGGTCAGCACCGCCACCCGGTCCCGGACCAACCCACCGGACGAGACCGTGGCCACCCCAACCCCCAGGATCTCTCCTGAGCCGGAGCTCGTGAAGAAACCGCCGGCCCTAGAGCAGCTGGCGGGGCTGGCGCGGAACTGGCTCAGCGGCCCAGAGAGACCGAGGACCGTGGTGGAGGGCGCCTGGGCCTCCGCGGTCGCCTGGGAGGGGCTGCCGGCGGCCGAGCCGCCGGTTCCGTCTGGCCCAGTCAAATGATCACCTCGGAGCTCGCGGTGGTTGCGAATGAACACCAGGTCTGTTAGGATCACGCGGACAGACGCTGGCCCGGGATCCAACTTTGACCTGGAGGAGCATGCCACCGAACATGCGGCAGGAGGAGATCCTTGAACTGGTAGCCAGCATGGGAGTTGCCACTACCCGGGAACTGAGCGGCCATCTGGGCGTGTCTGAGATGACCGTGCGGCGGGACCTTCAGGTGCTGGAGGACGGAGGCCTGGTTCGGCGCATCCACGGAGGAGCCACCGTGCCTGCCTCGCCATCTGACCGAAGCTTCCGGGAGCGGCGCGGTATCAGGTTGTCGCAGAAGCGCGCTATCGGAAGGGGCGCCTCGGGTCTGATCAAGGATGGTCAGACCATCATTCTCGACGCGGGGACCACCACTCTGGAGATTGCGCACCAACTCACCGGTCGATCCAAGCTCACCGTCATCACCAACTCGCTGCGGGTTCTGGATGCTCTCGCAGGGTCGCCGCAGATCAGTGTGGTCGCCACCGGAGGCAATCTCAAGCATCGCGAACTGGCTTTCGTCGGGCCGACAGCCGTACGGATGCTCAGCGACAGGCGAACCGATCTCGCATTCATCAGCGCCTCTGGCGTCTTGGTCGGCGATGGCCCCACCGATTACGATGACGTGGAGGTTGCGGTGAAGCGAGCGATGATCGAAGCCTCGGCGCAGCAGTACGTGGTCGTCGACTCAAGCAAGTTTGGCGTGGTCTGCCCCGTGCTGATCGCGCACATGGAGATCTTCCACGGGGTTGTCACCGACGCCGAGCTTCCTGGGTCGACCCACAACGACATTCGCCATGCTGGTCTCGACGTCGTTGTGGGGTCCCTGCCCGCGCTTAGCGAGGCCTCCTGGTGGCAGTCGCAATCGGATGATCAAGGAGGTTTGGTCAGCACTCACGGAGCGAGAGATCATTGACAGACCCATTGGAGAAGACGAACGTGCCCTCACTTGACTTGGCTGACCGCTCATCGGTGCGTCTGGGAAGGCTGTTCCTCCCCACGGGCAGAGCTGTCGTCGTTGCTTGCGACCACGGTGAGTTCGACGGACCGCAGCCTGGCTTGAGAGATCCCTTGAACCTGATCAGGACCTTGGGTGACTGGCCAGATGGAATCCTGATGAGCCCAGGCACGCTGGCCCGCAGCAGAGGCTGCTTCTCCACCCGAGGCGGCCCCCTGGCCATTGTCCGCCTCAACTGGAACAGCGTCTACGCGTTCGGCTGGAGCCCCACCGAGTCGGTCTCTGCAGACGCCCTCGACCCCGAGGATGCTCTGCGAATGGGTGCGGACATCGCGCTGGTCTCCCTGACCCTGCACACTGGCTCCGAGCACACGGACGCCGCCAATGTCTCGGTCTTCTCCCGAGTGGTCAGCCGCTGCCAGCGACTGGGGCTCCCCGTCATCGGCGAGTACTTCCCCAATGCAGAGGTTGTTCGCGACCCGGACCTGCTCCATGAGGAGGTCCTCCGAGGCTCACGGATCCTGTGCGAGCTGGGTGCGGAGTCCGTGAAGACCTTCTTCCACAGCGGCTGGGATGACGTGGCTGAGAACTGCCCGGTTCCGATCCTCGCCCTGGGCGCGGAGCGTCTGCCCACCGATTTGGACGCGCTCCAGCTCGCTGCGGGACAGGTCCGGTCTGGCGCCCGCGGTGTTGTCTTCGGCCGCAACGTCTTCCAGTCGGCTGACCCGGTTCGGTTCGTGCGGGCTCTCGTCGACGTGGTCAAGCGAGACGTCGCCGCCACGGTCGCACTCGACTTGGCAGCCAGACCAGTCTCTCCGACCGGCACGCCAACCGGCGTCTAGGGCTCCATTCAACGGGGTGGGCCCGGCTGAGATCGGCAGCAGGCGGACTGGCATTCTCGTTGCCTTGCCGGACGTTGGCCCGAGAAGCTCCGGTACGGCGGCTGTTCTCCGCGCAGCAAGGGGTCGTGAATCGGGCGCGGCCCCAGTTGCGAGCTCTGACCAACACGCGGCAGCGCTATCCTCGACCCCCGGCTTGGTACTGTCCCGGGCCTGGCCACCGAGGTCAGCTGCCGCCCGGTCCGCCACCTGCGCCCGGGTGCCACTCGCCAGAGTGGGCCCGGCACTGCCTGCCAGTCCGTGCCGCATCTGGATCGGCGCATTCCCGCCTGGGCACCGTCGGGGCTGGCTGCCCATTGCACCGCCAAGGATCCGGCTCTGTACGCTGCGGACACACCGGCCGGCGCATCTGCGCTGGACGGGTCGAAGGTACGGTATTTCAAACCCTGCTGCTTCTGGTCCCCATGCTCTGGCCCTTTCTGCGCTTCGCAGGTGGCTGGTATGCTGAAGAGTCAGGGTGAGGGCCAAGCGGGACCACGCCCGGGCGGGAAGCGTCGAGTGATGTGCTGTTCGGATCGTCAGGCTGCGGACCGACGCGACAAGTCCCGCCGCAAACGACAAACATGAGGAATTGGAGGCAGGGGCATGGCTGCAGCGACCGTCTATCGTAGCGACCGTGGTCCTGATTTCGCGCCCTTCGAGGAGGCCTGTGGGTCGATCCGGGGATTCGTGTACGACCGCGACCTTCGGTCCGAGTTGGCAGCTGGCCGACTGACCGCGGGCAGGGCCGTCGACCTCCTGGATGACATGCTTGCCATCCGCGAGCTCGAGGAGATGATCGTCCGCCTGCGCTCAGGCGGCTATAACCCGCTCTCCGGCTACGATTATCGTGGGCCCACCCATGTCTCGATCGGGCAGGAGGCGACGTCGGTCGGCGCCTGTGCGGTCCTGAGCATCACCGACCAGGTCACCAGCTCACATCGCGGCCACGGCGACGCCATCGCCAAGGGCTTTTCCGCGATCCGGGCCATGCCGGATGACGACCTCCGGGCGAGGGTGCCCGGATCCACGGCGGCGAGTCGCCGGGAACTCCTGGAGGAGGCTCTGGAGGAGCACGTATACCGGACAATCGCTGAGCTTTTTGGCAAGGAGGAAGGTTACGGGCGAGGCCGCGGCGGGGGGATGCACATCGGCGACTTCTCCTCGGGGCATCTGGGTGCCAACGCAATCGTCGGCGGGAGCGTGCCCATCGCCACCGGCGCAGCCATGGCCATGCGCTACCGGGGCTCCTCGGGCGTCGTCTGCTGCTTTGCCGGCGATGGCGCCTATGCGAACGGGGTAGTGCTGGAGTCGCTCAACTGGGCCGCTCAGGCACAGTGGACGAACGAGCTGGCCGGGGACTTCGCCGGTGGCCTGCCGCTCATCTTCTTCATCCAGAACAACCATTACGGGATGACCCACCGCACCGACGACGAGGTGATGGGGATCCCGCACCTTGCCCGACGGGCGGCGGGATTCGCCACCGACAACATGCACGCGGAGCTGGTCAACGGAATGGACGTCTTGGCGGTGCGCGATGCGGTCGAGCGGGCGGCAGCCCGGTGTCGCGCCGGCGAGGGTCCGGTGCTCATCGAGGCGAGCACCTACCGCTACTACGGCCACTCCCTCTCGGATCCCCGCCATGAGTACCGGACGCGGGATGAGGAGAGCCGCTGGCGAGCGGCCGACCCGATCGACCGTCTCCGAGGGCAGTTGCTGGCCGCCAGCGTCGTTGACGAGGAGACCCTCGCGTCGATCGCGCAGCGGGCCGGTGAGCGGAATGCCCGGGCGGCGATTCGAGCAGCACAGGCCACCGATCCGGATCCGGCCGATGTGCTCCGCTTTCTCTACACGGACACCGCCGCGGTCGAGGTGCCCGATGCCGATCGGCAGGTCGTGACCTACGCGGCACCCCCGGAGGCCAAGCGGGTAGGAGGGACGATCACCTATCGCGATGCCATCCGGGAGGCGCTGGTGGAGGAGATGCTCCGCGATGGCCGGGTCGTCTTCTACGGGGAGGACATCGCCGAGTACGGCGGCGCCTTCAAGCTGACCCAGGGCCTTCTGGACGCATTCGGCCGGAGGCGGGTGTTCAACACCCCGATCTCCGAGGCCTGCCTATGCGGCACCGGGGTCGGGATGGCCATCGTTGGTCTGCGCCCGGTGGTCGAGCTGATGTACATGGACTTCACCCTGATGGCCTCCGATCAGATCGCCAATCAGGCTGGCAAGTGGCACTACATGAGCGGCGCCCAGGTCGAGGTCCCGTTGGTGATCCGCGCTTCGGTCGGTGCAGGCAAGGGGTACGGCGGCCAGCATTCCCAGTCCCTTGAGAGCGTCTTCACCCACATCCCCGGCCTGTACGTCGTCTACCCCGCCACCCCGGCCGATGCCAAAGGACTCCTCAAGGCGGCGATCCGCGACAACAACCCAGTGCTGTTCGTCGAGAGCCAGGGCCTCTACTCCACCAAGGGCGAGGTCCCCGAGGGCGAGCACCTCGTGCCGCTAGGGCTGGCCCGGGTGGCGCGGGAGGGGACCGACCTCACGATCGTGGCCTGGGGCCCTGCCGTGCTCGACGCCCTGGCCGCGGCCGATCGACTCCACAAGGAGAACGGGGTCGCGGTGGAAGTGATCGACCTGCGCAGTCTGGTGCCGCTCGACTTCGAGACCGTCCTCGCCTCCGTGCGGAAGACCGGTCGCTGCGTGGTGGCAAGCCAGGCCGTCCTCGTCGGGAGCTACGTCAACGAGATCGTGGCCCGCATCCAGCTCGAGGCGTTCGACTACCTCGACGGGCCGGTGGGGCGGATCGGAGCCGCCAACGGCATCTCGCCGCAGGCCGAGAGCCTGGAGCGCGCCTTCCTGCCGAACGCCGCCGACATCTGCGAGGCGGCGAGGGCGCTGCTGTGAGGAGTGCTCGCCGAGAAGGCCCTGTCCGCCGCCATCCTCACCGAACGGGAGCCTTCTGATGGCCTACCCGATCCTGATGCCGAGGCCGGGCCAGATGACCGAGGAGTGCACGGTGGTCGCCTGGCACAAGCTGGAGGGCGACCTCGTCCGCAAGGGTGACGTTCTCTTCGAGATCGAGACGGACAAGTCGACCATGGAGGTCGAGGCGTTCGACGAGGGGGTACTGCTGCGCATCGTCGCAGACGCCGGCGAGACGATGCCCGTCAACACGGTCTGCGGGTGGGTGGGCCAGCCCGGCGAACCGATCCCTGATGCCACCGCCGCCCCGCCCCAGATCCCCACGTCGGTACCGGCGCCCGTACCGGACGAACCTTCAGGCCCCGCCCCGGCCGCCAGCCGGCCAGCGGCTTCCGGGGCGCCGGGGCGGGGCGGCGTCCCGCAGCCCGCAGCTCTCGCGCCCGGAGGCGACCGGCCGGGCAGCCCANNTCAGCCCACGGGCTGCCGGACTCGCCGCCGCGCACGCCATCGACCCACGGATGATCGTCGGCACCGGGCCGGGCGGGCGGATCATCGAGCGCGACGTGCTGGCTCTGCTCGCGACGGAACCGCCCAGTGCGGGCGACACACCCACAGCACGCCGGGCAGTGGCCGCCTCGGTCGAAGTGACCCCGGACGCACGGGCGTCCGCACCCAAGCAGCCCACCGGCCCGGCGCTCATCGAGCCCGAGGCGGTCGCGCTCGCCGCCCAGGAGTTCGTGGCCGCGGCCGGAATCCGGGGGACCGGTCCAGCGGGCCAGGTCACTCGCGCGGACGTCGAGCACGCGCGTCGTGACCTGCCGCAGCCGCTCTCGCGGATGCGGCAGGTCATTGCCCAGCGACTGACCGAGAGCTACACGACCACACCCCACTTCGCCGTGACCGTCAGCGTGGACATGACCGAGCTGCTGCAGCTCCGCGAGGAGCTGCGTGCCAGACCACCGGCCTACTCGGTCACCGACTTCATCAGCGCCGCGGTCATCGCCGCCCTGGTCGAGTTCCCGGTGGTGAACGGCCATACCAATGGCGAGGTGGTCTGGCCGCGCCAGCACGTGGACCTCGGGCTGGCTGTTGCCCTGGAGTCCGGACTGGTGGTCCCGGTGATCCGGGAAGCGGAGCTGATGCAGCTGCCCGAGCTGCATCAGCGGGCCGAGGCCCTGGTAGCGGCGGCCCGGGCCGGCACCCTACCGCCCGAGGCTCTCAGCGGAAGTTCGTTCACCATCTCCAACATGGGCATNNTCACCGCCATCATCAATCCCGGCGAGGCGGCGATCCTGGCGGTTTCGAGCACCATCCCCAGTCCCGCCGTGGTCGATGGGAGGATCGGGATCCGCCAGATCATGCGGCTGACACTGTCCGCGGATCATCGCCTGGTGGACGGAGCCCTGGCGGCCAGATTCCTGAATGCCGTGCGCCGGCGCTTGGAGGACGTTGCCGCGCTTCGGCCGGCAGTGGCGCCGCCCTCCGGGACCGCGGCAGATCCGCCCCCAATCGCCGCCTCGTGAGCAGCTCAAACCGTCAGATCCCAGCGGATCGAGATCAGCCCTGGATTGCCGTGGGAGCTGAGGTCACGAGCGTCCTGAGCCGTGTGCAACCGGTCTCGGTGGCCCGCTTGCGCGCCCAGCTCGAGAACCCCCGCAGCAGATGCTTCTTCACCGGTCAGGGACGATCAGGATTCGTGGCGCAGATGGGCGCCATGAGACTCGTGCAGCTAGGGAAACGAGCCCACGCGGTTGGTGAAGCCACCGCCCCGTCGTTCGCGAAAGAGGACGTCTTGGTCGTTGTGTCGGCGTCAGGGACGACGCCGACATCTCTCCTCTACACCCAGCAGGCCCACGATCTCGGTGGGGCAGTGTGCTGCCTGACGGCCCATCCCCAGAGCCCGATCGCTCTCCTCTCTGATCCGTGCGTGATCGTCCCGGTCGAGGATTCCTTGCAGCTCGGAGGAGTTCTCTTCACCCAGGCTGCCCTGCTGCTATTGGACGGAATCGTCCTGGCCCTCTCGGAGGGCGACAACGCGCTCATGCGACGCAATCACGCCAATTTGCAGTAGGAAGCAGCACCGGTCTCTCCCCCTCGTTGGCCGGCAGGCGAGATGGCAGGGAAGGAGGGATCTCGACCTTCGTCCACCATGATGCCTTCTCGGGGCAGCGAGATCACCGCCAGAACTTCGCTGATGACAGGTCCGAGGTCGAGGCGACCCAGGCGCGGTCCCGGGTCAGGCGCGGCACCCTGATGGTGTCCTCCCAGCCCCCGAGTCAGGAACGCGTGGGCCGGGGCGGGGCATGAAGAGGCACCGCGGCGTCGGCTTGAGAGCTGCCGACGCTGCGGGTCGCGGCCTTCGGGCGGTGTAGTTCCTGGCTGTCCGCGGTGAGGGGGGCAGGCCGCACCTGGTGGGCCGGCCAGCGCCAGAAGCCGAGGACGGTGGGAGATGGGAGATGCCGTGGAAGAGTGCGAAACAGCCAGCGCGCCGAGCGCGACACCGCCGACCCGGGTTCGACAGCAGGGGAG
>PLTL01000194.1 GCA_003164475.1 Candidatus Dormiibacterota bacterium
ACGCTCACCAAGCGGATGGCCGAGGACCTCACCGACTATCTCCGGGAGGCTGGGGTCAGAGTCCAGTACCTGCACTCCGACGTCGACACCCTGGAGCGGGTGGAGATCATCCGAGACCTCCGCCTGGGGGTCTACGACGCGGTCGTGGGCATCAACCTCCTTCGCGAGGGGCTGGACCTTCCCGAGGTCAGCTTCATCGCCATCCTCGACGCCGACAAGGAGGGCTACCTNNGCCCGCAACGTGAACGGGCGGGTCGTCATGTATGCGGACCGGACCTCCGAGGCCATGCGCCAGGCAATCGCCGAGACGGAACGCCGGCGGGGCACCCAGGACACCTACAACCGTGAGCACCGAATCACTCCGGCCAGCATCGTCAAGGCGGTCCGGGAGCAGGAGATGGTGCGCGCGGAGGTCCAGGAGGCGGCGGCGGAGTTCCAGGAGGCGGTGGGGCTGCCGCCAGACCAGCTGCTCCGGTTGACCCTCGAGGTGGAGAAGGCGATGCGCAAGGCTGCCGCGAACCTGGAGTTCGAGCGCGCGGCTTCGATGCGGGACCGGCTGGTCGAGCTCCGCCGGATCCAGACCGACATCGGCCCGGGGGAGGACGCCTCCGGCGACTCCGGTCCGGCCTCCCGGCGGCGGCCCAGGAGGGTCAGGACCGGCCCCTGAGGCGGGCGAGGCAAGAGCCGGTCCCTTCGGCGTCCCCGAGGTGGCCGCGAAGCGTTCAAACTAGCCGACGAGAGGGCGGGTTGGCGCGAGACAGGAGAGACAGGAATGGTCGTTAGGACAGCCCGAGCCAGCTGGGCTCCAGATTCCCATGGTGGCGGCGGCAACATCCGGGCCGAGAGCGGTGCCCTGAGCGCCGAGTACTCGCTCAACTCCCGCTTCGGGGCGGACCCGGGAACCAACCCTGAGGAGCTTTTGGGGGCAGCCCACGCTGCCTGCTTCAACCTGGCTCTGGCCGGCGCTCTGACCAAGGCGGGCCATCCCCCGGCTCGCCTCGAGACCGCCGCCGAGGTCGGCCTGGACAAGGTTCCTGGGGGCTTCCGGATCAGCACCATCCAGCTCATCACGGTGGGGGAGGTGCCGGGGATCGACCAGAAGGAATTCGAGGAGCAGGCCCACCTGGTGAAGCTGGGTTGCCCGGTCTCCAAGGCCCTCTCCGGGACCGACATCTTCCTGGAGTCGAAGCTGGTCTGACGGTGCGGGCGGCGATCAGAAGCCCTTGGGGAAGCCGTTGAGCCAGCCAGTGGCCTCCTGCATCTCCTGGGAGAGCTGGAGGAGGCAGGCTTCTCCAGCTGGCTTGCCGATGAGCTGAACCCCGATGGGTAGGCCCCGGTGCTGGTGCATGGGGAGCTGGGCTGCCGGCCGACCGGTCACGTTGGCGAGCGGGGTGAAGGGGCTGAAGCGGTCGGACCGGTTGGCCGTCTCGAGGGGATCTGGCTCGGTGCCCTGGAAGAGCTGTCCGACACGGAGCGGTGGCTGGGCCAGGGTGGGGGTGAGCAGGACGTCGTAGCGCTCCCAGAGTCCGGCGGCCGACCTCCCGATCACCTGCAGTCGCTCCCGGGCCGTCAGGTAGTCCTTGGCCGTCGTCCCCGCCGCCAGGCGGGCCAGCGCCTGGACGTGGGGCTCGGCCAGGGAGGCGTCGCCGCCGGCCGCCTCAGCGGCCAGCAGCGAGAGGCGAAGGCCGGACGCCCAGACCAGCCGGAAGTCCCGGGCCAGCTGCTCCTGCGGCCAGGGGAGCTCCATCTCCTCCGCGTCGTGGCCCAGCTGCAGGAGCAAGCCCGCCGCCTGGGATACCGCCTCGGAGCAGGCTGGGTGCACCGGCACGTCGAACGGGGGCACGCTGGTCCAGCCCACCCGCAGCCGCGGGGGAGCCAGGGCCCTCGAGGCCGAGAACGGGATCCGCGGCAGGGGCAGCAGGTAGGGGTCGCCAGGGGCCGGTCCCGACACCGCATCGAGGAGGAGGGCGGTGTCGGCCACGGACCTGGTCAGGAACCCATCGCACACCAGGCCGGCCAGCCCGCCGTCACCTTCGGGCCCCAGGGGTATTCGGCCCCGCGTGGGCTTGAGCGCGAAGAGACCGCAGCAGGACCCAGGTATGCGCAGGCTTCCGCCGCCGTCGTTGCCCTCCGCGGCCGGCACCAGCCCGGCCGCCACGGCCGCCGCCGAGCCCCCGCTGGAGCCGCCCGGAGTGTGCCCCGGAGACCAGGGGTTGCGGGTCGGGCCGAAGCGCAGGCTCTCGGTGACCGGAACCGCGCCGAACTCGGGAAGGCTGGTCTTGCCCACCACGACCGCACCCGCCCGCCTCAGCCGGGCCACCACCTCGGCATCCGCGGGGGCGTGCCGACCGGAATCGCAGCGGGATCCCTGGGAGACCGGGTGCCCGGCGACCGCTCGGTTGTCCTTGACGGCGATCGGGACCCCCTCCAGGATTCCGTGCAGGCCGCCCGCGAGCCTTTGCTCGGAGGCACGGGCCGCGGCCCGTGCCTCCTCAGCGAGCACCAGGACAAATGAATTGATGCTGGGGTCCAGGGCCTCGATCCGGTCCAGACAGTGATCCAACAGCTCCACAGGGGAGAGCTGGCGCTCTCGGAGTAGTTGCGCCAGCTGAGCCACCCCCAATCGGGCCAGTTGGCCATCCCCATTCGGCGGTGCCCCGGCGACCGGCATCGCCGAGCAGTGTGGCAGCTCGGCCGGGCCCGGCTGCGGGGACTGGGTACGCTACGCAGGGATGGGACAGGCTTACATCTCGATCCGGGGGGCCAGGGAGCACAACCTGCGGGACGTGGATTTGGACATCCCCCGCGACCAGCTCACTGTGGTCACCGGGCTCAGCGGCTCGGGGAAGTCCTCGCTTGCCTTCGACACGATCTACGCCGAGGGCCAGCGGCGCTACGTGGAGTCGCTCTCGGCCTACGCTCGCCAGTTTCTGGGCCAGATTGAGAAGCCCGATGTCGACCACATCGACGGGCTCTCCCCGGCGATCTCCATCGACCAGAAGGGGGCCGGTCGCAACCCCAGGTCCACGGTGGGCACCGTCACCGAGGTCTACGACTACCTGCGTCTCCTCTACGCCCGGGTCGGCCACCCCCATTGCCCCAAGTGCGGCCGGGAGGTCTCCAGGCAGACCGTGGAGCAGATCGCCGACCAGGTGGCGGCGCTGCCCGAGGGGAGTCGGGTGCTGGTGCTGGCCCCCATGGTTCAGGGGCGCAAGGGCGAGCACCAGGCGGTGCTCGAGCTGGCCCGGCGCCACGGCTACGTCCGGGTGCGGATGGACGGGAGGGTCTACGCACTCGACGAGGTCCCCAGTCTGGACAAGCGTTACAAGCACGATGTCGAGATCGTCGTGGATCGGCTGGTGATGGATGCGGGCTCCCTCTCCCGGCTCCGAGAGTCCTGCGAGCAGGCCTCGACGCTCTCGGGAGGGACGGTGCTGGTCGCCCCCGCCGACCCCGGCTCCAGGGTGGCGGACATGCTCTTCTCCGAGCAGTTCGCCTGCGTCTACGACGGGCTCTCCATGGAGGAGCCCCAGCCCCGCAACTTCTCCTTCAACAATCCCCACGGCGCCTGCCCTGACTGCACCGGACTCGGAGCCCGCCTCGAGGTCGACCCCGATGCCCTGATCTCCGACCCTGAGCGGTCGCTGACGGAAGGGGTGGCCTCGGGCTGGACCTGGGGCCCGGCCCAGCAGTGGATGGAGGAGCTCGTCCTGGCCGTGGCGCGCGAGCACCAGATCCCGGTGGAGCTGCCCTGGCGGCGGCTCGGTGCTCGCCAGCGCGACCTCATCCTCTACGGGCTGCCGGCTGGCGACAAGGTCGAGATGCGGTTCCGAACCCGAGCCGGCCGGGTCCATCGTTACCAGGCCAGGTTCGAGGGGATCATCCCCAACCTGGAACGGCGCTACCGGGAGACCGAGTCGACGGCCGTGAAGGAGGGGATCGAGCGGCTGATGATGCAGAGCCCCTGTCCCACCTGCAAGGGCAAGCGGCTGCGTCCGGAGTTCCTGGCCGTGACCGTGGGCGGGATCGGGATCATGGACCTCTGCTCCCAGCCGGTGGATGAGGTGCTGGAGACGGTGTCCGGCTGGGAGCTCTCCGAGCGTGAGGAGTTGATCGCCCGGCGCATCGTCAAGGAGATTCGCGAGCGGGTCGGCTTCCTCTACGACGTTGGGCTGCAGTACCTCACCCTGGACCGGCCCGCCGCCTCCCTCTCGGGCGGGGAGGCCCAGCGGATCCGGCTGGCGACCCAGATCGGGAGCCGGCTCACCGGGGTCCTCTACATCCTCGACGAACCCAGCATCGGGCTGCNNGCGCCGACTTCGTGGTCGACATGGGTCCCGGTGCCGGGGAGTACGGCGGCGAGGTGGTGATCGCCGGAACTGTGGATGAGGTGCTTGCCAGCCCCGACTCACTCACCGCCCAGTTCCTGCGCGGGGAGCGCAGGATTGAGGTTCCCCAGCACCGCCGCCAGTCGCACGAGCGCCTAGTGGTGAGGGGGGCTCGAGCCAATAACCTCCGCAACATCGACGTGGCCTTCCCCCTGGGTTGCTTCGTGGGGATCTCCGGGGT
>PLTL01000192.1:0-1128 GCA_003164475.1 Candidatus Dormiibacterota bacterium
CTCTACCGTGTCAGGGTAGCGCTCTAACCACCTGAGCTATGCGCCCTCGGAAGGATCCGGGGTGCCCGGATTATAGCCTCGGGGGGAGGCGGCTCCGAAGGGTGCCCGGGCTTCCATACAATCGGGCGAACACCGATGTCCGCATCCCCAGTCGACCTCGAAACGCTCCGCCACAGCACCGCCCACCTGATGGCCGCGGCGGTCTGCGAGCTCTGGCCTGGTACCGAGTACGGAATCGGCCCCTCGATCGAGGACGGCTTCTACTACGACTTCCTGCTTCCCGATGAGCGCCGCTTCACCGAGGAGGACCTGCCGGCGATCGAGCTACGGATGCGCGAGATCGCCGCCCGGCGCCCTCTCTACCAGCGCTCGGAGCTGAACCGCGAGGAAGCGTTGGCCGAGTTCCGCCGGCGCCGGCAGCGCTTCAAGGTGGAGCTCATCGAGAGGATCCCCGAGGACGAGGTGGTCAGCTGCTACCGGACCGGCGACTTCTTCGACCTCTGCCGTGGCCCCCATGTCCATGACGCCGGGGAGATCCCCGCCTTCCGGTTGCTCCATCCGGCCGGGGCCTACTGGCACGGGGACGAGAGCCAGCCCATGCTGCAGCGGGTCTACGGCACCGCCTGGGGCTCCCAGGAGGAGCTGGACCGGTACCTGGAGCGGCAGGAGCAGGCCCGGCTTCGCGACCACCGCAAGCTGGGCCGAGATCTGGACCTGTTCTCCTTCTCGGACGAGCTGGGGCCTGGGCTGGTCCTCTGGCACCCCAACGGCGCGGCGGTGCGGACGGTGATCGAGGACTACTGGCGGGATGCCCACCGTCGGGCCGGCTACAAGCTGGTCTACACGCCCCACCTGGCCCGGGAGCAACTCTGGGAGACCAGTGGCCACCTGGGCTTCTTCGCCGAGGAGATGTTCGGGCCCATGGAGGTCGAGGGCGACCGCTACCGGGTCAAGCCGATGAGCTGCCCCTTCCACATCCTGATCTACCGTTCCCGGGCGAGGAGCTACCGCGAGCTGCCGATGCGGCTGGCGGAGCTGGCCTCGGTCTACCGCTACCAGCGCAGCGGCACCCTCCACGGCCTGCTTCGGGTCAGGGGGATCACCCAGGATGACGCCCACATCTTCTGC
>PLTL01000192.1:1170-15385 GCA_003164475.1 Candidatus Dormiibacterota bacterium
GGAGGGGGCCTTCTACGGGCCCAAGGTGGACTTCCACATCCGGGACGCCATCGGCCGGCGCTGGCAGTGCGCCACGGTCCAGTTCGACTTCAATGAGCCCGAGCGCTTCAGCCTGGAGTACATCGGGGCCGATGGCGCCGCCCACCGGCCGGTGATGGTCCACCGGGCCCTGCTGGGGGCGCTGGAGCGCTTCTTCGGGGTTCTCCTGGAGCACCACGCCGGGGCACTGCCGCTCTGGCTCTCCCCGGTCCAGGTGCAGGTGATAACCGTGGGGGACGCCCAGCTCGACTATGCTCACCAGGTGGCGTCCAGTCTGGAGGAGGCGGGGTTTCGGGCGGAGGTGCCGGACCGTCCCGGTGAGAGGATCGGCGCCAAGATCCGCGACTCCCAGCTGGCCAAGGTCCCCTACGTCGCGGTGGTGGGGGGTCGGGAGGTCGAGGCCGGGAACGTCAACCTGCGCAACAACCGGACCGGCGAGGAGATCCCCCTGACCGTTGATGAGGTCATCGAGCGGCTGTCGGCCGAGGCCTCCCCTGAGGGTTGACCGTCCGGCCCGTTGGGGAAGCTCCTTGGTGATAGGATCCGGGATTCAATTGCCCAATTGAGGAGGAAGCGTCCATAGCGTTCCGCGAACTGCGCATAAATGACCAGATCCGGGTTTCCTCGGTCCGACTCTTCGACGACACCAACGACGAGGCCCTGGGGATAGTGTCCCTGGCGGAGGCACAGCAGCTGGCCCAGGAGCGGGGCCTCGACGTGGTGGAGGTGGCCCCCCAGGCGCAGCCCCCCGTCTGCCGGCTGATGGACTACGGGCGCTTCAAGTTTGAGGCCCTCAAGCACGAGAAGGAGACGCGGCGCGAGCACAACGCCATCCGGCTCAAGGAGATGAAGCTCCGGCCCAAGATCAGCGAGCACGACTTCCAGACCAAGTACGGGTACGTGCGCCACTTCCTGGAGGAGGGCGACAAGGTCAAGCTCACTATCATGTTCCGGGGCCGCGAGCTGGTCCATCAGGAGATCGGGCGGGCGCTGCTCGACCGGCTGGCTGATGAGGTCAAGGACGTGGCCCAGATCGAGCGCTCGCCCCTGGTGGAGGGGCGCAATATGATCATGATCCTCAACCCGGTCTCGAAGAAGCAATCCAAAGGAGGCGCCGGCAACCATGCCAAAGATCCGCACCCACAAGGGAACCCAGAAGCGGTTCCGGCTGTCGGGGACGGGTAAGCTGCTGCGCCGGGGCGCCTTTCGATCGCACCTGCTGGAGCACAAGTCGGCCAAGCGCAAGCGCGGCTACGCGCAGCCGAAAGTGGTCGATCCAGGGGACGCCAAGACGGTGCGGCGGAACGCGCCTCACCTGGGGAGCTGAGAGGTGGCCAGGGTCAAGCGCGGGGTGGCTGCCCACAAGCGGCACAAGAAGGTCTTGGAGTTGGCCAAGGGCTTCAGCGGCACCCACAATCGCCTCTTCCGGCCGGCCAACGAGGCGGTGATGCATGCGCTGTCCTACCAGTACCGGGATCGGCGCAAGCGCAAGGGTGACTTCCGCAAGCTCTGGATCGCTCGCATCAACGCCGCCTCGCGGCAGGCGGGGATTCCCTACAGCCGCTTCATCGCGGCGCTCGACAAGTCGGGGGTCGAGCTCTCCCGGAAGCAGATCTCCGAGCTGGCCATCCACGATCCGGCCGCCTTTGCCCGGCTGGTTGAGGTTGTGCGGGAGACCGCGCCCGACCAGTGACTGAGGGCGACCTCCAGGCACTTGGCGAGCGGGCCCTGGAGGAGATCGCCGGGGCAGCCGGTGAGGCGCAGCTGGAGCATCTCCGCCTCAAGTACCTGAGCCGCCACGGCGGCCTGATCAGTAGCCGGGCCGGGGAGCTGGCTCAGGTGCCCCCGGATCGGCGGGCCGAGCTGGGCCGGGCCTTCAACGGAGCCAAGCAGGCGGTGGAGGAGGCGCTGGGCCGGCGCCAGGCCGAGTTCGAGCTCAGCCGGGGGCCGTCGACGAAGGGGGGAGGATGGCTCGACGTCACCGCTCCCAGCCGGCCGCTGGAGCGGGGCCACCAGCATCCGATCGGGAGACTGATCCGGGAGATCGAGGACATCGCGGCCGCGCTCGGCTACCAGTCGGTGCGAGGGCCGGAGGTCGAGGACGACCGATTCAACTTTGAGCTGCTCAATCTGCCGCCCGAGCATCCGGCCCGGGATGCCCATGACACCTTCTACCTGGACGGCCCCGCCCAGGGCTGGCTGATGCGCACCCACACCTCGCCGGTGCAGCTGCGGACCATGATGGCGGGGCCGCCTCCCTACCGGATCATCGTGCCCGGCAGGGTGTACCGGCGCGACAACCCCGACCCCGCCCACAACCCAGTCTTCTTCCAGGTGGAGGGGCTCTGCGTCGACGAGGGGGTGACGGTGGCTGATCTCAAGGGCACCCTCATATACCTCGTCGAGGCCATTTTCGGGGTGGACCGGGGGGTCAGGCTGCGCTCCAGCTACTTCCCGTACACCGAGCCCAGCCTGGAGGCCGACGTGGCCTGTGGCTTCTGTCAGGGGAAGGGCTGCCGGAGCTGCCTCGGCAAGGGCTGGATCGAGATCCTGGGATCGGGGATGGTCCACCCCCAGGTCCTGCGCAACGCGGGCCTCGACCCCGGACGCCTCAGCGGGTTTGCCTTCGGGATGGGGCCGGACCGGATCGCCGCTCTCAAGTACGGTCTGGAGGACATTCGGGACCTGTACGAGAACGATCTCCGGCTCCTGGAGAACTTCTGATGCGAGTCAGCCACGAGTGGCTCTCCCAGTTCGTCGAGCTGGGAGACCTGGGACCCGCGCGGATCGCGGAGGCGCTGACCCTGAGCGGCACCGAGGTGGAGCGGGTGGCGGAGTTCGGCCATGGGCTCGAGCCGGTGGTGGTGGCCGAGGTCGTCGAGCTGGCGCAGCTGGGCGGCAGCGACCACCTCTGGTTGGCTCGGGTGGCGGTTCCCGGGGAGCCGGCCAGGCAGGTGGTCTGCGGTGCCCCCAACCTGTCGCAGGGGGCGCTGGTGGCCTGGGCCCGACCCGGCACCCGCTTGCCCGGAGGCATGGAGATCGGGCAGCGCCGGATCCGGGGGGTGGATAGCTGCGGCATGCTCTGTGCTCCCGATGAGCTGGGGCTGGGCGTTGACCACGAGGGGGTGATCCTGCTCCCCAGGGGGGAGGTGGAGCTGGGTCAGCCGCTGAGCCAGGTGTTTCCGCCGGACGTCGTCTACGAGCTCGAGGTGCTGAGCAACCGGGCCGACTGCCTCTGCCACCTTGGGGTGGCCCGGGAGCTGGCGGCGGTGCTCGACCGCCCGCTGCGCGACCTCGAGTTGGGCCCCATCTGGCGGTCCGGCTCCCCAGGGGAGGTGTCGGTCGAGGTGTCACTGGAGGACCCTGGCGACTGTCCCCTGTACCTGGCGGAGTGCCTGGACCTGGTGCGCCCCGGGGGCACACCACTTTGGCTGCGGCGCCGGCTCATGGCGGTGGGCGGCCGGCCCATCTCGATGGTGGTCGACCTCGCCAACTACGTGATGCTGGAGATGGGTCAGCCGGTCCACACCTTTGACCTGGACCGGCTGGCGGCCGGCCGGGCAAAGGTCGTGATCGGGGTCCGACGGGGCCGTCCCGGGGAGGTGCTCCGCTGCCTCGACAGCTCCGAGCGCCAGCTGGAGGGGGCACTGGTGATCACCGGCGATGGCCGCCCCGTCGCCCTGGCCGGGGTGATCGGAGGACTGGAGACCGCTGTGGGGGAGCAGACCCGTCAGATCGTCCTGGAGGCAGCCAGCTTCAACTGGGTCTCGATCCGCCGCACCAGCAGGCGGTTGGGACTGAGGACCGATGCGTCCTCCCGGTTCGAGCGGTCCCTCTCCCCGGCGCTGGTGCCGACCGCTGCCCAGAGATTCCTGTACCTCTTCGAGACGTTGGCGGGAGGGCGGGTTCGCCCCGGGCCGGCACTGGGTGGGGCCCTTCCGCCTCCGCCCGAGCCGATCGTGGTCTCCTCGCGCCGGATCGGTGGGCTCCTGGGGATGGAGGTCCCGCCCGAGCAGGCGGCTTCCGCCCTCCGCCGGCTCCAATTCGGGGTCACCGTGAGCGGCGAGGAGCTGGAGGTGGTCCCGGCGGCGGTGAGGACCGACATCCGGATTCCCGAAGACCTGACCGAGGAGGTCGGGCGGATCCTCGGCTACGAGCTGGTCCCGGCGACACTGCCGCCGCTGCGGTCGGCTCCGAGTGGAGATCCCGGCAGGACCAGCGCGGCCCGGCTCGCCGCCGAGATATGCCTCGGAGCCGGCTTCACCGAGGCCATCAGCTCCAGCCTGGTGCACCGCGACCGCCGCGGGCCGGTTCTCGGACTGGGGGAGGGGGTCGCCCCGACCAGCCTGTCCAACCCGCTCTCGTCGCAGCTGGGCGGCGTGCGGGTGAGCTGCGCCGCGGGCCTCTTGGAGGCCTGCCAGCTCAACCAGTCCAGGGGTCAGGAGCGCACCCAGCTCTTCGAGTGGGGCAGGGTGTTCTGGGGGGGGGAGGGGCAGGGCGGACGGCCCCAGGAGCCGGAGCTGTTGGCTCTGGTCGACCACGCCTCGGGGGCGGAGGCCGGGGACAGCGCCGGCCGCCTGGACCGACTCCTCAGGGTGGTCGAGGGGCTGGCGGAGCGTCTCAGCCTGGGCGACGTTGAGTTCCGTCCCGGCCGCCACCGCGGCCTGCACCCGGAGCGCTGCGCCGAGGTGTGGGACTCCGGCCAGTGTCGAGGGGTGCTGGGGCAGCTGGCGCCGGCCTCCGCCGCTGAGCTCGAGCTGCGCGGCACCACGGTGCTGGCGGAGCTGCGTGTCGACGGGTGGCTGGTGGCCGGGGGCCGGCCCGGGCGGGGGGTGAGGCTGGGCAAGACGCCGTCGCTCTCCGTCGATCTGGCCGTCACCGTCCCCGAGCGGGCTGAGCTGGGCCCGGCGAGGGACTCGGTCCGCTCGGCCGCGATCGTGGAGCTGGAGCAGATCAGGCTGGTCGACCAGTATCAGGGCGACCAGCTGCCGCCGGGCACCAAGGGCTGGACCTTCCGGCTGGTCTTCCGTCATCCCGAGCGGACCCTCACGCATCGCGAGGGGGAGCAGCTGCGCTCCCGGGTTCTGGCAGCACTGAGCGTCGCGGTCGGGGCGGAGCTGCGCGCCGGGTCGGCATGAGCTCCGACGGCCGCTTCTCCGTCCCACTCGCGCCGACCGGGATGGTCGCCGGTGCGCCGCGGCCGCCCCTCTTCGATGTCGCCTCCGCGTGCCGATCGGCCCCCGCGGGGATGTCTTGAGCACCCCCGTCGAGGAGGGTGGAGGTGGTCTGGCGCGGGGCTCGGAACCGGTGGTGACCGGCCCCCGCTGAGGGCGTCCATGCCGAGGTCGGTCCGGCCCAGCCCCCTGCCCCGGGCCTTCTTCGCCCGGCCCAGCCCGGTGGTGGCGCGGGAGCTGCTGGGATGCTGGCTGTGCCGGCGACTGGGCCACCGAACCCTGCGGGTCCGGGTGGTCGAAACCGAGGCCTATCTGGGTGCCGGCGACCCCGCCTCGCACGCCTTCCGGGGCCGCACCGAACGCAACGCGCCCATGTTCGGGATCGCGGGCGTCGCCTACGTCTATCTCATCTACGGTATGCACCACTGTTTCAACGTGGTCACCGGCGCTGACCGGGACCCCCAGGCGGTCCTGCTCCGGGGCGCTGCCGGGAGCGGCGTCGAGGCGTCGCTGAGGCTGCGGGGCCCGGCGCTCCTCTGCCGGGCGCTCGCGATCGACCTCAGCTGTAACGGGATCGACCTCTGCGGTCCGGGGCGGGGCCTGATCTGGTTCGAGGGCCCCCAGTCCCCGCCGGTCCAGGTCCTGACCACCGCGCGGGTCGGGGTGCGGGACCAGAGCCCAATGCGGTTCGCAGTACCGGATGGCGGAGAGGGACCGGTGCCTGGGATCCAAAGAGAGCGAGCCCCGAAGGGCTCGCTCATTGATTAGCCGGTGCCTTGGCACCACGTCCGGCGGATAAGCCGGAACAAAAATCGGACGCTGCAACGCCCCCGACTCGGGTCCGTTGGGTGACGGGGAGTGTGCCGGTCAGGGAAGTTCCCGCCTCCGGGACCCGGGGGCCCGTTACTCCGCCCGAGTGTGCCGCAGGTAGCTCCAGACGGTTCGCATCATCAGCACCTCCGTCAGGATCGGACCTACCCATCCACAGTAGCACTGCCCGTCCCAAAATTGTGAAGCGCGGGTCTCGGCCCGCTGCCTAACCGGTCGAAGGCCTGGGCAACGAGGCCAACGGCCAGCGGCGCCCGCCCCCGAGGCTGTGGGCCGGGCCGCCTTCCCAGCTAAGGCGGGCGGACCCAATCGGGCACCGACCGACCCGGTCTCCGGGGCTCGGTGCGGTAGGCTCTGAGCTCGTGAGTCGGGCCGAAGAGCTGCTGCGCGGGGTCGTCCACTGCGAGAGCCGGGAGCATCTGGTCGAGCGGCTGGAGCGGAACGAGAAGCTGCGCATCAAGTTCGGCATCGATCCCAGCGCTCCGGACCTCCATCTGGGGCACACGGTGCCCATGCGGCTGCTGCGGCGCTGGCAGCGCGAGGGGCATCTGCCGGTCCTGGTCATCGGGGACTTCACCGCCCGGATCGGTGATCCCAGCGGCCGTTCGATAACCCGTCCCCAGCTCTCCCCGGAGGCCGTGGAGGCCAACGCCAGGACCTACCTGGACCAGCTCTTCACCGTCGTGGACGCGGACCATGTCGAGATCCGTCGCCAGAGCGAGTGGTACCGGGACTTCGACTTGGTGGCGGTGCTGAGGCTGGCCGACACCGCCACCGTCGCCCAGCTCCTCCAGCGTGCCGACTTCGAGCAGCGGATGCGCTTGGAGCAACCGGTCGGTGTCCCGGAGCTCTTCTACCCCCTGCTCCAGGGCTACGACTCGGTGGCGGTCCGGGCCGATGTGGAACTGGGCGGCAACGACCAGCTCTTCAACCTGCTCCGGGGGCGCGCGGTCCAGGTCGCCTACGGCCAGCCGCCTCAGGACATCGTCACCGTGCCTCTGCTCGAGGGGCTGGACGGTGAGAGGAAGATGAGCAAGTCGCTGGGCAACGCGGTCGCAGTCGCGGCTTGCGCCGATCAGCAGTTCGGCCAGCTGATGTCCCTCCCCGACCAGCTCATCACCCGGTACCTGGACCTGCTCACCGACATCCCGGATGAGGAGCTGCAGAGGACCGAGCGGGAGCTGCGGACCGGCACCCTCAACCCCAGGGACGCCAAGGCCGCCATGGCCGAGCGGCTGGTCTCCGAGTTCCACGGTCAGGAGCAGGCCGCGGTGGCCAGGGAGGAGTTCTTCCGGGTCCATCGGGACCGGGCTCTACCCACCCAGATCGCTGACGTGGCCATCGATGCGCGGCAGTTCTGGGACGCCCGTGAGCTGCTCATCGCGGCAGGGATGGCGGGCTCCAAGAGCGAGGCTGCCCGGCTCATCCAGGGCGGGGCGGTGGAGCTGGCCGGGGACCGAGTGGGGGACTGGCGCCAACCGCTGGTGATTCATCCCGGCGCGGTGCTGCGGGTGGGCTCAAGGCGGGTGGTGAGGCTGGCCCCCGGCCCCTGACCTGACGCCAGGTGGGTTGCTGAGGGACTGCTAGGCTTGGATCAGAAGTCCGGTTAGACTGGGACCCTTGGGAATGCATGTTCGCCCGCGGGGGCCCGGCGGCGGCCGCCGCGAAAGTCGGAGGTAGGCGGTGTCTGGGCACTCCAAGTGGGCGGGGATCAAGCACAAGAAGGCGGTGGTGGACGCCCGCAAGGGCCAGACCTTCACCAAGGTGGCCAACGAGATCACGGTGGCCGCACGCGAGTCCGGCAGCGATCCCAACAGCAACTTCCGGCTCCGCCTCGCGATGCAGAAGGCGCGTGAGGTCAACATGCCGGCCGACAACATCGACCGAGCCATCAAGCGGGGCACCGGTGAGCTTCAGGGAGACGCCATCGAGGAGATCCGCTACGAGGGATACGGCCCCGGGGGGGTGGCGATCCTGGTGGACGTCCTCAGCGACAACCGCAACCGCACCGTGGCTGGCATCCGCAACGTCTTCACCAGGGCCGGGGGCAGCCTCGGCGAGGCCAACTCGGTGGGCTGGATGTTCAACCGGACCGGCCTCATCCGGGTGAGCCCCGGATCCTCCGATCCTGAGGGGCTTGCCCTTCAGGCCATCGAGCTGGGGGCCGACGACGTCCAGGTCGAGGGGGACAGCGTCGAGGTCTACGTGTCCCCGGAGCGGCTGGAGGCGCTGCGGGGGGCCCTGACCGAGGCGGGGATCGAGGTCGAGACCGCGGAGGTCACCATGCACCCGACCAACACCGTCGAGGTTGAGGCCAAGCACGCCCCGGCGGTGGTGAGGCTCCTGGAGGCTCTCGAAGAGCACGACGACGTGCGGGAGGTCCACTGCAACGCGGTTTTCCCGGACGCCGTCCTGGCTGAGGTCTAGGCAGGCGCGGGAATGGCCCGGGGGCGCTGGGGAGAGGGCGGTTGCTAGTCCTGGGGCTTGACCCGGGGCTGGCCCTGACCGGCTGGGCCCTCGTCGACGGTGAGCGGGGCCGGTTGACCCTGCGGGAGGCGGGCTGCTGGTCGACTTCCCCCGACCAGGCCGAGGGCCGCCGCTTGCTGGTGCTCTGGGACAGCTTCGCCGAGCTGGTCCGGCGACACGCCCCGGAGGCGGTCTCCGTGGAACGTCTCTACTTCAGCCGCAATGTCGCCACCGCGATGGCGGTCGGCCAGGCCAGGGGTGTCCTGGTGTGTGCGGCGGCCTCGTTCGGGATCGAGCTCCACGAGTACACCCCCGGGCAGATCAAGCAGGCCGTCACCGGCAACGGTGCCGCCCCCAAGCCCCAGGTGGCGCGGCTGGTGCGGATGATCCTTGGCGACGCGGTACCGACCGCCCCGGACGACATCACCGATGCCTGCGCGGTCGGGATCTGCCACCACCACGCGGCCGGGCTGCGCCGGGCCCTGGCGGTCGGGATGGTCCGATGATCGCGGCCCTCCGGGGGACGATTGCCCGGGTGGAGGACGAGTGGGTGGTCCTGGAGGTGGGTGGGGTCGGCTACCAGGTCTACGTGCACCCCCGCACCGCCAGCCGGTTGCTGGAGGAGCGGGGCGAGGTGCTGCTGCAGATCCACACCGTCGTCCGCGAAGACGCCATCTCCCTCTTCGGCTTCCTCGCCGTGGAGGAGCTGGCCTGCTTTCGCTACCTGCTGACCGTGGAGCGGATCGGCCCCAAGGCGGCCCTGGCGATCCTGGCCAGAGCTGAGTGGCAGGCGGTGGTGGAGGCGATCATGAGCGGGGACCACGCTCTGTTGGCATCGGTGCCCGGGATCGGGCCCAAGACGGCCCAGCGGATCGTCCTCGAGCTTCGGGGCCGGGTCGACCAGCTGGCGGTGCTAGGTGTCGGCGTGGCCCCGGCTGCCAGCGGGCAATTGGGCGAGCGGGCGGTCGCCGCCCTGGTGGCGTTGGGCTTCACCCGGGGAGAGGCCCACAAGGCGGTCTCCAGCGAGCTGGCCGCCGCTCCGTCCGATGGGCCGGAGGAGCCGACCATTGAGGAGGTGGTCAGGGGAGCGCTTCAGCGGCTGGCTCGGGGCGGGGCGAGGCTCTCCGGATGATGGGCCGGGAGCGGGTGCTGGCCCCCACCGCCAGCGGCGACGAGCCGGAGTTCGACCGCCAGCTGCGGCCGCGACGGCTCAGCGAGTTCGTGGGCCAGGACCAGGTCCGCGAGCAGCTGGGGATCCTGATCGACGCCGCCAAGGCCAGGGGGGANNGGCCTGGGCAAGACCACCCTGGCCAACATCGTGGCCGCCGAGACGGGGGCCGCCCTAAGGGTCACCAGTGGTCCCGCGATCGAGTTCCAGGGCGCGCTGGCCAGCCTGCTCACCAGCCTGGGCACCGGGGACGTCCTCTTCATCGACGAGGTCCACCGGCTGCAGCGGGCGGTGGAGGAGAGCCTCTACCCGGCGATGGAGGAATTCTCCTTCGACTTCGTCTCCGGCAAGGGGGTGGGGGCCCAGGCGCTGCGGCTGGCGCTGCAGCGCTTCACCGTGATCGGGGCCACCACCATGGTCGGAATGATCTCGGCTCCCTTGCGGGATCGGTTCGGCGCCACCTTCCGCCTGGAGTTCTACAGCCAGGCCGAGCTGGCCACCATAGTTCGTCGGTCCGCCGGCCTGCTCCAGGTCCCTATCGCGGAGGAGGCGGTGATCCTCTTGGCGGCCCGCTCGAGGGGCACTCCCCGGGTGGCCAACCGGCTGCTGCGGCGGGTGCGGGACTACGCCCAGGTCCGGGGCGATGGCGCCGTCAGCCTGGAGATGGCCGAGGAGGCGCTCCGGCTTCTCGAGGTGGACCACCAGGGGTTGGACGCGTCGGACCGGCGTCTGCTGCGCCTCATCTGCGAGCAGTTTGGAGGTGGCCCGGTGGGTCTGGGCACCTTGGGGGCGGCGCTCTCCGAGGAGCCGCACACCATCGAAGAGGTTCTCGAGCCGTACCTGATCCAGCTGGGAATGCTGGCCCGGACCCCTCGAGGCCGGGTGGCCACCGCTAGCGCCTATCGGCACCTGGGGCTGGTGGTGCCTGCCAATGCGCCTGGGGCGGTTGCCGTCGCGGCGGTGGAGCTCTTTGAAGGTGCGGGCTGAGGCGGAGGCGACGCCGACCGATGACTTCGACTACCCGCTTCCCGCCCGGGCGATAGCCCAGCAGCCCTTGGGGGACCGCTCCGCCAGCCGGATGCTGGTGCTTGGGCGCGGGGGCCGACCGGAGGACCGCCAGGTCGCCGACCTGCCGAGCCTGCTTCGGCCCGGTGACTGTCTGGTGGTGAACGACACCCGGGTGAGGGCGGCGCGGGTCCGGGGCCGGGTGGCGGGACGTCCCGGGGAGCTGCTGCTGCTCCGGGAACTGGGCCAGGGACGGTTCTCGGCCCTGGTGCGTCCAGGCCGGCTGCTGCGCCCGGGAGCGGCTCTGGAGGGGCCCGGCTGGCGGGGAGCGGTGCTGGGCAGCTGGCCCGGCCACCCGGGGGGCCGGGTGGTGGCGCTCGAGTTGGAGCCCGGGGTGGAGCTGGAGGGGATCGGCGAGGTTCCGCTTCCTCCCTACCTGCGCGAGGGGCTGGCTGACCCCGAGCGCTACCAGACCGTGTACTCGGTGGGGGCGGGGGTGTCAGCCGCGGCGCCCACCGCGGGCCTCCATCTCACCCAGGGTCTCCTGGATCGGGTCGAAGGGCTCGGAGCGTCGATCTGCCGCGTCCAGCTCGAGATCGGGATCGGCACCTTCGCCCCGATCCGGACCGCGACCATCGAGAGCCACCAGATGCACTCGGAGCGCTACCGCATCTCCCCGGGCGCGGCCGCCCAGCTCCGGGCGACGCGCGCCGACGGGGGGCGGGTGGTTGCGGTGGGGACCACCGCCGTGCGCTGCCTGGAGTCCAGCCCCGACGGGGCGGGAGCGGTATGTTCCGGTGCCGGTGACACGGGTCTCTACCTTCGCCCGGGGTGTGGCTTCCAGGTGGTCGACGGCCTGCTCACCAACTTCCACCAGCCCCGCTCGTCGCTGCTGGTGATGGTCAGCGCCTTCTTCGGCACCGAGACCGTGCGGACTGCCTACCAGCAGGCGCTGGCCTGGGGATATCGGTTCCTCAGCTTCGGGGACTGCATGTTCGGCTGGCGGGCGATTTGAGCGGACGGTCCGCCCCCTTCGCGGTTCTGGCCCGGGACGGTCGAGCTCGACGGGCCGTCCTCTGGACCGCCCATGGAGAGGTGCAGACCCCTGCCTTCATGCCGGTGGGAACCCATGCCGGCGTCAGGGCCTGCGACCCCGACGAGGTGGCTGCCACGGGGGCCCAGATGCTGCTGGCGAACTTCTATCACCTGGCCCTGCGGCCCGGGGTGGAGCTGATCGCCGAGCTGGGGGGCTTGCACCGCTTCATGGCTTGGGGCGGGTCCATCCTGACCGACAGTGGCGGCTATCAGCTGGTGAGTCTGGACCAGCTGGTGGAGCTGGACGACCGGGCGGTCACCTTTCGGTCCCCCTACAGCGGAGACACGGTCCGCGTCACCCCAGAGGGGGTAGTCAGGGGACAGCTGGCGCTGGGAAGCGATGTGATCATGGTCCTGGACAACCCGGTCCCCTACGGCACCCCCGAGCCCCAGCAGCAGGAGGCCACGCGTCGCACCCACCTCTGGGCTGAGCACTGCCGGCAGGTCGACACCGGCGCCGCCCTCCTCTTCGGGATCGTCCAGGGGGGGTTCGCGGTGGGACCGAGGGCGAGATCGGCGGAGCTGGTAGCGAGACTGGGCTTCGACGGGGTGGCCCTCGGTGGCCTGGTTCTGGGCGAGCCGCCCGGGGTTCGCCAGCCTGCGATCGACGCCTGCGTGGAGGAGCTGCCCGACCATCTGCCCCGCTACATCATGGGTCTGGGCACCGACCTCGACCTCCTCGACGCGGTGGGCCGGGGGGTGGACCTCTTCGACTGCGTGCTGCCGACCAGGCTGGCGCGGACTGGAACCGCCCTCACCTCGAGCGGGCGGCTCTCGCTCCGCCAAGCGAGGTTCCGCCGCGACGGGAGGCCCCTGGAGGGGGACTGTGACTGCGCTGCCTGCTCCCGATTCAGCCGGGCCTACCTGCGCCATCTCTACCTTGCGGGGGAGATCCTGGCCCACCGGCTGGTGAGCCTGCACAACCTCCGGCACCTGGGCCGCCTGATGGCCGAGGTTCGGCGGGCGATCGAGGCGGGCCGCCTCCCAAACCTGGTGGAGGAGCGGACCCTTCGGCTCACCCAGGGGCTCCGGGATTGAGCCCAAGGTGAGAATCCGGGAGTGGGGAAGGGGTCGCACGAGCCCTAGAATCAGGGACCGTCACATGCCAATGAACTCGTCGCGGCCGGGCGCGCTCCGATGATCCGGATCACCAGGTGGTGGCTGGGCCTGATCATCGTGATCATCCTGGGGGCCGCCTTCATTGACGCCTACGGTCCCATCTACAACGTGGTGGTCCGCCACACCAGCCCCACCGCGTCCATGCCCAAGAACAAAGAGCCGACGCTGCTGGGCAACCCCATCTACATCCATCGCGGCCTGGATCTGCAGGGTGGGTCCGCCTTCACCATCCAGATCTGCCAGGGGCCCAACAACCCCGCCGGCTCCGGCTGCACCAGTGGCGTGCCCAAGGGCAGGACCCTGGCCGAAGCCCAGGCCGACACCCTCACCATCCTCGAGCGCCGGGTCAACAGCCTGGGCGTCTCCGGGGCCCAGGTCCAGACCCAGGGCAGCAACCAGATCCTGGTGCAGCTTCCCGGCGTGGACGTGACCGAGGCCCTGGCCGCTCTGGGACAGACCTCCGAGCTGCACTTTGCGGTGCCGGTCGCCGGCACCCCCGCGGTCAACGGCAGCCCTGGGGCCTGCACCACGCTGACCTGCATCGATCAGGACCAGCTGGTACCGGCGGGCTGCTGGCCTGCGGCCCATCCCAAGTCCAGCTGCCAGTTCGACAACCTCCTCTACTACCCGGAGAACAGCTCCACCGGTACGCGATATCACTGGAAGATCGTCAAGGACCTCACCGCCTCGGATGTGAGTTCGGCGGCGGTCGGGCAGGCGCCCGGGGGGGGCTATGCGGTCGACATCACCTTCAACGGCGCCGGGGCGACCGTCTGGTCCAAGTTGACGACCGCCGCCTGCATCAAGAACCCCGGTTGCAGTGAGAGCGGGACCGGAGGCTCGACCAGCGGCGCCCCGCCGACTTCGCAGCTGGCGATCTTTCTCGACGCCCAGGTCCTGACCGCCCCGGTCGTGGCCAGCCCGAGCAGCAACCAGACCCAGATCACCGGCGACTTCACCTTCGCCAGCGCCACCAGGCTGGTGGACGACATCAACGCCGGGGCACTGCCGGCCCAGATCACGGTCGCCCAGCTGACCTCGGTCTCGGCCACGCTGGGCAAGCAGTCGGTCCAGCAGAGCCTCACCGCGGGAGCCTTCGGGCTGGTACTGGTGGTCCTCTTCATGCTGCTCTACTACCGCTTCCCGGGGCTGCTCGCCGCCATCGCGCTGCTCTTCTACGCCGCCATCGTGCTGGCGGTTTTCGAGCTGATCCCAGTGGTCCTGACCTTGCCCGGCCTGGCTGGCTTCATCCTCAGTGTGGGGATGGCGGTCGATGCCAACGTGCTCATCTTCGAACGCATGAAGGAAGAACTGCGCCAGG
>PLTL01000212.1 GCA_003164475.1 Candidatus Dormiibacterota bacterium
GAATCTCCGGTACAGGACACTAGCGCCAGATCGCTCGCCAGACGCCAGCCCTGGCCATGGTCCGCCCGAGGAGGACGTTCTTGCCGCGCCGGGCGAAGTACTTGAGGTTGCCCGTCTCGGCCGTCCGCCGAATGGCCCTTCCGCTGGCGCTGAGCCTGGCTGCCCGGAACAGCAGCGACGTGGTACTCACGGCTGCCCAGCCTCCCAGTCATGGAGCAGGATGCTGACCGCCAGCCCGCCTGGGCACATGAGCCTGAAGCCAGCGCCGTCGGGATCATCGGAGTGGATCCCGGTCCGCCAGTAACGCTCGATCTCGTCGACCATCCGGGGCACCACGAAGGTCACGGTGGGCATCCGTTCGCCCTGGTGGGCGTTGGCCAGGGCGTGAGCGAGTTCATGGTCGCTGTCGATTGCCCAGCGCTGGGTGCCATCCTCGTCGATCTGCTCCAAGAGGACGCCCTCAGCCGTTAGGACCGTCTCCCCGCCAAAGGTCAGGCAGAGCCACATGAACGCCCCGCTGTGCCCACCAAGGGCGGCGATCACCTCCTCGCGGGTGGCCGGGCCCACCAGTTTGCCCAGCATGACTTCAGACTTACCCATCTCAGCCCTCCTCTGGGTGGCCGGGCCCGACCAGGGGCCGCCGGTCCACCGCCCAAGGTACAGCCTCCGAGGAGGGCAGCGGCGGGGGTCGGCGGCCCCGCTTCCGCGATCCGGAAGGGTGGACGAAGACCGCCTGTCTCCGGGAGGGAGGCGTACCCGCGTCCCCTGTTGCTCCGGCGGCCGTCGAGCCAGGCGACCCGGCTGAAGCGCGCTGACACCGAGGCCGTCGACGTTCCCGCCACGGCCGACCTCTACGGCGCGGGGGGGGGAAGTTCGGCCACCTGCGCTGGGTTGTGCGTCGAGGCTGGCTGGGCGCCCCAGGACCGCCTCGGATAGGACAGCGAGCGCAACGAAGGTCTCGATCACCATGCTGCACGCCTCCGGTGCCGTGGAATCGATAGACGGCATGACCCCAGTGGGGACCTGCGGCCGCGGCGATTCCGGTTGCTTCACCGTCCGGGAGGGGAAGCACTCCGCCCCCGATGGGACGGTTGAGCTGGCCCCGACGACCGCCGTCTACGAGCGCGGGGTCAGCTCGCCCTCGTTCGCCAACGTTCGCATGGGAGACTGGGTGGGTGCCCTGGGGACGCTCCTCGCCGGGGACACCGTCACCGCCACCAAGGTAGACGTGGGCACGCCGCGGGTGCCCGGCAGCGTCGAGTCCGTCAAGGGCTCCCCCATGGTGCGGACGCGCGGCCTCGCTGGCACTTCCGGCAGCTTCACCATGACTTCGAAGGGCGGCGCCGGCTGGACCGTTGGCGACGGTCCCACCACCGGCTTCGCCGAGCGGAACGCGAGTTCGCTCTCCTTCGCCGACGTCTGCCTGGGCGAGGGGGTGGCCGCCGGGGGACTGTCACGGGCCCGACGGTCACCGCTAGTTCGGTGGTGATCGACGGGGGGGCGTTCCGCCGCCAGCTGAACCACAGCAGGGGGGCTCTCCCGAGCGGCTTCCATGGTTGCGACCGCAACCGGGTCCAGGCCGCGGGAGACCCGGCAAGGGCTCTGGCCGCGGCGGTGTCGGTGACCCGGGTCAGGGCTCCGGTGGGGCAGTGGCCAGGGCGGTCAATGGGGCTGCTGACCCGCTCCAGGCTGAGGGACGCTGCGGCCCGGCACCGCCTTCAGCCTCCCGTAACAGCGGGACGGGGCCGTCTGCGGGGGAGCGTTCAGCGCCCCCAGGAGGGACCTGCTGCCCTGCCCATGGCGCCGACCGGCGACTAAGTCCGATGATCGGCGCCGGCCAGCTGCCCACGGTGTGACTGAACGCCTGCCCGGTGAGCATTGCGCCGGGTGGCCGGGACGCTTACAGCAAGGCGAGGTGGGAGAGTGGCCGAGGGCCATTCTCACCACCTCGTGGGTGGAGGCCCAGCCCTGGCACCCCAGATCTCAGCGCAGAGCGCATGACCCCACGTGGGCCGTAGGGAATGGGGTCGCGGGCTCACTCCGCGGCCGAGGCCCTCCGGCCGGGCGTGACCTGGGCCGCAAGCTCGAGGGTGCTGTTGGAAGCAGCAGCAACCGCCCTGGGCGAGGGTCCGACCAGCAGCGCCTCAATGGGCTGCGGCCGCCCGTACCAGTATCCCTGCCCGAAGCCGACACCAAGCGCCCGGACGGTGTCGGCTTCACCCCGGGTCTCGACCCCCTCCGCGATCAGCCGGGACCCCGTAGTCAAGGTGAAGTGACACATGGCGAGCACAACCGCCTGACGGGCGGGATCACTGTCGATGCCCCGGATGAGACCGATGTCGAGCTTGACGAAATCCGGCCGCAGCTCCAGGATGTGGGCGAAGTTGGCGATCCCGGATCCGGTGTCGTCGACCGCGGTACGGACCGGTCCGAGGCTGGAGAGCGCCTCCTTGAAGGCACGGTAGTCGGTGATCACCTCGTGCTCGGTGATCTCCAGCACCAGGGGGCGGTTGGCCTTGACCAGGATCTCCCTGAGCGGCCCGACGTTATCCAGCAGCCGCGGTGACACGTTGACGTTCAGCCAGCGACCCTCGGGCAGCTGACCCTGCAGGGCGATTGCGTCCGACAGCATCGCCAGCTCGAGCTCGGGCCCGATGCCAGCGCTCCAGGCGGCCGCGAGGCGAATGTCGGGACGCTCGCCATCGAGGAACCTGGTGAGCGCCTCGTAGCCCAAGACCTCGCCGCTGGCGAGGTCCACGATCGGCTGGAACACGGGGGTGTAGGCGTGGGTATGGATGAGCTTCCCAAGATCGATGCGCCGCCGGGAGGCGACTCTCTCAACCTGGAGGTCGAGGGCGAGCAGGGCGCTGGCGGTAACCCCGAACCGGGCGACTGTCGGGAGATGGGCCAAGATTGCGTCTTCGCCGGCGGCGTGGGTGGTACCCACCGCCAGCACCCCCAAGACGCTGGGACCGTAATGGATCGGCGCGTAGACAGACGACTGCATCCCGGCGGTGGTCATCTCGCTGCCATAGCGGCCGTCCTGGCTCCGCTGTAGCCAGCGCTCCGCCCAGGGCCCGAGGCGCGCCCGCTGAATCAGGTAGCTGGCCCTCGACGAAGGGAACCGAGCGCCGGCGGAGAGGAAGAAGTTGTCCGGGCCTTCGATACCCAGGACGGTGGCGTCCTGGTCGCTGTCGAACACGATCACGGCGGAGACGTCGACACCGCTCAGGCTCCGCAGTTCCCGGCAGATGGCAAGGGCCGTGGCGGCGGTGGTGCTACCCTGCTCCAGCCTGCCGATCGCCGCGTCCACGCCAAGTCGCTCTTCCAGCTCGCGCTCCAGGAGCGTGCGGAGGGCGTGCTCCTCGGTCACATCATGGCCCAGGACCGCCGCCTGACCGGGCTCGCCGAGCGTGGCCGCAAGCAGGGTGGCGCTGATCGCGACGAGACGCTCTACCCCGGACCGGGTCACGATCTTGGTGATCAGCGGATGCTGCAAGCTGGTGGCCCGAAGCCTCAGGGCTAGCTCGATGGTGTCGTGGCCCCGGGTGCCGGCGGACAGAAGCTCATAGACGGAGCACCCGACCAGCTCGTCGGTGGACCACCCAGTGAGCGCGCTCAGGGCCGGGTTGGCGTAGGTGATCTTGCCGTCGAGGTCAATGGTCGCGGCGAACAGGTCCATGCCAGACAGCATCTGGGCGAGGTGGACCTTGGCCTGAACCTCCTGGCTCGTGTCGCGGAGGACGCCGATGATCCGCCCGTCGTCGAGCCGGCGCTGGTGAAGTTCAAGGTCCACGATGGAGCCGTCCTTGCGCCGGCACTTGGCCTCCAAGCCCTGCGTGGTGTCGGTGCTGACAGCGGAGGATTGGACTCCCGCCTCGACCCGGCCCGGATCTGGAAACAGGTCGAGGAGCCCCATTCCCAGCAGCTCCTCTTGGGAGTAGCCGGTGAGTGAGGAGGCGGCGGTGTTGGTGTCGAGGATGCGGAGCGAGCTGTTGCTCAGGACCAGAATCCCGGCGGGGGTCTGCTCGGGCAGCTTGCTATGGCGGGGGTCGGGCGCCTTGAGGACGGCGGCGCCGACCCGCGGTCCGGCGCGCCGGACCGCCGCCCTCCGACGGGGTGTCGCCACGCCGCCTCCTGCGACGACTGCGGACCGCACTCCATCCGGGGGGGGGCCCTGTGGGCGCGTGCTAGCCCGCTCCATGGGACCAAGGTAGACCGTGGAGGTCAAGATCTGGTCGCCATGGAGTTACGAAAGACCGTGAGGCCGGGAACGGCCAGGGGCGAGCCAGCAGGCGGTCTGAAGGGCCGGTTCGACAAACAGGGGGGGCGACTGCCTCCTTGCGGCCCGAGCCTGGTTCAGCCCAGCTCGGCTAGGGGTCGGCCAGCCGACATGGGCGCCGTGGACTTTGGCTCGGCTCCACCGGTCTCTGGGGCGTCGCAGTTGATTTGGAACTGCTTCGCACGAGATCCACTGTGCCACCGAGATGGTGGGCCGCGCCGCCGATGGTCAGCTGGGCGCAGGGTGCGGGCCGGTTGAGGTATCGATCGGCCCAGATGCATCCTCTTCAAGCCAGCGTTGGACGGGGACGACGCCATCAGGTTGGGCTGGTGACCGGTGCCCCGGGGCGACCCGGCGGACCCTCGCCGAACCACAGAGTCGTCAGCGCCGGAGGGGTGAGGACGCTCGGTGCCGCCACCCGCCTTGTCGCCGCTCTCTGGGGACGGCGGATGCGCCCGCACCGCAGCGGTGGTCAAGCACCAGGTCCGGCATCGGTGCCAGCACAGAGATGCTCAGGGTCTCTTCGACGGACCCGAGCCAGCGGTTAGGTTCTCCCGGTGGCGCCCGGGCATCGCGAACCGCGGCCAGGACGAGGGTGAAAGTGGTGGCGCTCCAGGACGCGTCCAACAACCTGCCGGCTCTAGGGGGTGGCCGCGGGAGCGGGTGGGGACGGCGGCACCCGGACGGCCGCCACGGGGAGCGCCGCCGAGGGGCTCTCAGGTCGCGTCCAGCTGACTCCCAGGTCGGTCTGCGAAACTGGCTGCATGGGATCCGGTGTCGAGTTGGGTGGGACTACCGGCACGGCCCCGCCCGGGACCCGTGAAGCGGGCTCTGTGGCTGAGGAGGGTCACCTCTTCCCCGGGACCCCGGCCTGGCTGTGGTCCTGGTTGAGGGAGCGGCCCCGGCTCAACCGGCTGCTGCGCTATGCCGCGACGTCGGGGGTGGCGACCCTGGTCAGCGAAGTGACCCTGGTGGGTCTCTACGCGGGGCGCCTCCTGGGCGCCTCCGGCTCTTCCATCGTCGCCAACGTGGCCGGGGCGGTGCCCTCCTACCTGCTGAGCAGGTATTGGATCTGGCCCGAGGCGGACCGGACCGGGGCTGCCCGTCAGGTCACCCTCTACTGGGTGACCTCCGTGGTGAGCCTGGTGGTCTCGACCGCCGGCACCAGTCTGGCCGCCGCCCATGCCCCGGCGGGACACACCGCTCACACGATCGTGGTCGGAACCTCCTACATCGGCACCTACGCCCTGCTCTGGGTGGCCAAGTACCTCGTCTACCAGCGGGTGATCTTCAGCCGCCGAGCGGAGGCTGGCTCCGGGGCCTGAGCCGCGGCTGCCTCCGCGGACGGCCGGTCACCAGAGGAGCGACCGTCGGCGGGCCCTCATGGTCGCGGCCCGGAGCTCGATCCGGCTCCGCCGGGGCGGGCGGACCGCCCGGCGGACGATGGGGTCCGGGGTGGGCTGGAGTACCCTGGTTTGACCGTCTGCCAGCCGCGGGCTATACTCAGCTCACCTCGGCTTGGCCGGGCGTTTTTGTCTGGAGACCTTGACAGTGCCCGCCACCATCGTCACCCTGCAGTGCGGCCAGTGCCGCGAGCGCAACTACACCACCCAGAAGAACAAGCGCAACGACCCTGACCGGCTCGAGCTGCGCAAGTACTGCCGTCGCTGCCGCCAGCACACCGCGCATCGCGAGACCAAGTAGGGCGGGGCGGCCGCAACTCGAAGGGGCGTAGCTCAGCTGGTAGAGCAGCGGTCTCCAAAACCGCAGGTCGCGCGTTCGAATCGTGCCGCCCCTGCCAACATCTGGGATAGGCGCACAAGGAGCAGATTTGGCGAATGCCGCCGGGGAGGACCGACCAGAGTCCAGCGAGGGCGGCTATCTGCGTGAGGTATGGAGCGAACTAAGGAAGACGGTATGGCCGACCTGGCCGGAGTTGCGGCAGATGACCGGCGTGGTCATCGTCACGGTGGTGCTCTTGGGGGCGTTCCTGGGGCTCCTCGACTTCGGGCTGGCCTCTGCGCTCCGGCCCCTGTACACCACGGTCCCAGCCGCCACCGCCACGGCCACCCCGTCGGTGGTGGTCACCCCCAGCCCCTCCGCTACGGCGACGCCGTCCGCCAGCAGCAGCCCCTAGGCCTCAGACTGAAGTGATTGGGAGCCCCGAAGTGAGCGTGTCGAAAGCCACCGAGCAAGCCAACTGGTACGTGATCCACGCCTACTCTGGCCATGAGGAGAAGGTCAAGGCCAACCTCCTCAAGCGGGTCGAGTCGATGGATATGCACGATCAGATCTTCGACGTGATGGTCCCCACTGAGGACGTCATCGAGATCAAGGACGGCCAGCGCCGCCATGTGGCCAAGCGGATCTTCCCGGGCTACATCCTGGTCCAGATGGTCATGTCGGACGAGTCCTGGTNNCGGAACACCCCTGGGGTGACCAGCTTCGTGGGCTCGGGGACCCGTCCGGTCCCGCTCCAGGAGTCCGAGGTCCGTTCGATCCAGCACCAGATCCACTCCGAGGCCCCGACCAAGGTCCAGGTGGAGTTCAAGGTGGGTGACTCGGTCCGGGTCGTCGACGGCCCCTTCACCGACTTCCACGGCAAGGTCGGCGAGATCAACGCCGACAAGGGCAAGCTCAAGGTGATGGTGAACATGTTCGGCCGGGAGACCCCGGTCGAGC
>PLTL01000357.1 GCA_003164475.1 Candidatus Dormiibacterota bacterium
TGCTCGAACATGCCGACCGACGCGATGCCGTCGAATGTCCCGTCGCGCACGTCCCGGTAGTCCTGCAACCGGATCTCGATCCGGTCCTCCAGCCCGGCGGCGGCAACGCGGTCGCGCCCCCATCGGGCCTGGGCCGGGCTCAGTGTGACCCCGACCACCGACGCGCCGTAGTGCTGTGCCGCATGCAGAGCGAAGCTGCCCCAGCCGCAACCGACGTCGAGGACCCGTTGCCCTGACCCTGCGGCCAATCCCAGCTTCCGGCAGACGAGGTCGTGCTTCGATTCCTGGGCGGCNNGCTCCGAGGACCATGGCGTAGAAGTCGTTGCTCACGTCGTAGTGATGCTGCACCGCCTGGGCATCACGGCGGGGGGAATGCATCCGGCCCCGCGGTGCCGCCTCCTCGGGCGGTGGTGCAAGGGGCCGGCCGATGACCCCGAGACGGCGCGCCGCTTGCATGGCCTGCCACGGCAGGCGGGAGCCGACGTGCATGCGGTCGGGAGACGCCGAATGCAGCGCGGCAAGCAGCTCGAAGATGTCGCCCTGGAACGCGATGTCCCCCATCACGAAGGCGCGGGCCAAGCCCAGTTCGCCGGGGGCCCAGAGCAACCGCCGGACCGCGTCGGGCGAGCGCACCTGCACCGTGTCGCCCTCATCCGGTCCGAGAGCGGTCCCGTCCCAGAACTCGAAGCGCACCGGCGGTGAGCCGCCGAAGAAATACTGGAGCAGCGGGGCGATCGCCGTCGCCACCCCGTCCCGCGAACCGGCGGCGGGTCCGGCCTGCTGCTGGGGTCGCAATGGACGCGGGCTGGAAATGAGGTCCGATCGCATCACTGCCTCCTGCTCGACGCCTGCATGTTATGGGTGCAGCGAAGCGGTCGTTCGAGAGAAAAGGGCGCGTCAGGGGATCCGACGGCCGACCGGCACGCGGCAGAGCAGCCCACGAAACACCCAGTTCAACGCCCTTTCGAGGCAATCAGGACATGGATCCGGGATCTCGTCAGCTGCGCCGAGTGCGAGGATGGGCCAGGCGGGCCGTTCGCCCGGCGGACAGGAGGAGTCCACGTGGGAGAGCTCGAGCACCTGAACAGCCATCAGAGGGACACCATGGCGCAGATCTTCAACCATCCTTTGAGCCACAACATCGAGTGGCATTCCATCCTGTCCCTCCTCAACGCAGTGGGCACGGTGCATGAGACGCACAAGGGCCACGTCCTCGCCACGCTCGGGGACGAGAGCGACACGTTCGATCCGCAGCGCCACAAGGACATTGACGCCGAGCAACTGACGAACCTCCGCCGTCTCCTGCGCAAGGCGGGATACGGGCCCGGGGAGGCAACGGCGTAACCACCGCGCCGAGCGCGCGAGAAAGAATGTCTGCCATGAGGGTCCTGGAATGAATCGACTTGTCCTGGCGGCTGATGTCGGTGGGACACAGATGCGCGCCGCGCTGGTGGACCTGGAGGGCCACATCCTGGTGCGCCGATCCGTGCCCACCCCCGCCGAGGCGGACGTCCCGGCCACCTTCACCGAGCTCCTCGTCGCCATGGCCGCCGATCGCAGCCACGGGACGGCATCCCATGCAGTGATCGGGCTCCCCGGCGCGGTGGACTACGAAGCGGGGAGACTCCTGTGGGCGCCCAACCTTCCCGAGCAGTGGCCGGACCAATTGTCCGCCGCCGGTCTCAGCGACCAGTTGGGCCTTCCCGTTGACATCGCCAACGATGCCGATCTGGCCGCCGTCGGCGAAGCNNCGTTGGCCGAGGTCGGGCATGTGGTCATCGACTGGCGTGCCTGGCGTGACGGGAGGCCGTGCACCGTCGAGGAAATGGGTTCGGGCAGCGGCGTCGCCCGGCAGGCACAGGAGGCCGGCCTCGGTGCCGTCGGCGCACGGGACGTCCAGACCGGAGCGGCAGCCGGTGAGCCGCGGTCGGTCGCCATTTGGGAGCAGGCCATCGCCGCCTGCGCTGCCGGCATTTCGAATCTGGTCATGATGTTCTACCCGAGCACGGTCATCATCGGCGGTGGGATGGGAAGACAGGACGAGTTCTTCAGCCCGCTGCGCGACATGGTGCTGCAGCGGCCCGGCCACCACCCCGACGACCTCACCATCGTGCGGTCCGCGCTCGGTGACGATGCCGGGTTGTCCGGCGCAGCCGCCTGGACCCACGCCACAGCGCCGACCTGACCGGCTCCCAAACGGCCGTTCACAGGATAATCCCAGCATTGGCGCGAAGACCTGGGTATGGTGCTTCAACTTGAAACAAGACTGCAATACAACCCGTCAAAGACGGGTAAAACGCAGTTGCAGGGGAACTCGCCCACAGGGGCGAGCCAGGACCAAAGGAGACAATGTGCGTTTCAGCAGGGCAGGCATGATCGGGGGGCTCTCCCTCGTGTTGTCGGCAGCGCTGGTCAGCATCGGGGGTGGAGGGGCTTCGGCCTCAGTTCGCGCAAGCGGGCCCGCCAACGTTTCGACCACGTCGTTCACCAACAACTTCAGCTTCATGAAGCAGTTCAAGTCCCTGGCCGCGGCCGGAAAGGGGAAAGTCGCAGCGATCATGCCGGACACGGTGAGCTCGACCCGTTACGTCGAGTTCGACCAGCCGGACATCACGAAGGCACTCCAGGCAGCCGGACTGAGCTCGTCGCAGTACGTGGTCCAGAACGCCCTCGGGAGCGACACCACCCAACTGACCGACGCGCAGACCGACATCTCCAACGGTGCCACGGTGCTGCTGGTCGACCCGCTGGACTCCGGGGTCGGGACGCAGATTGAGACGTACGCCAAGGCCCGTGGCGTGAAGGTCATCGACTACGACCGGCTGACGCTGGGCGGGAGCCGTGCCTACTACGTCAGCTTCAACAACGTGAAGGTCGGGCAGGTCATGGGCCAGGGTCTGGTCAGCTGCGTCGCCGCCTGGCACATCAGCAAGCCACAGGTGGTCGTCATGCACGGCGCCGTGACCGACAACAACGCCACCCTGTTCGCCCAGGGCTACCTGGCGGTGCTCGACCCGCTGTTCGCCAACAAGACGTACACGCTGGCCGGCATCCCGGCCGGGACCTGGACGCCGAACGTGGCGCAGAGCGAGTTCGAGCAGGAGTACACCGCCCACAAGGGCATCAACTCGGTGCTCACCCCGAACGACGAGAACGCCGCGCCGATCATCCACTACCTGCAGACGTCGCTGCACGTCAAGGCCAAGACCTTCCCGGTCACCGGCCAGGACGCGCCCCTCGTCGGCCTGCAGAACATCCTGTCCGGCTACCAGTGCGGCACCGTGTACAAGCCCATCTACGAGGAGGCCCAGGCCGCCGTGGCCCTGGCCCTCTACCTGCGGGCAGGCCAGACGCCCCCGGCGGCACTGGTCAATGCCACCACGCCCGACACCGTGGAAAGTGTCAACGTCCCGTCGGTGCTGCTGACCCCGGAATGGGTCACCGCCAAGAACATGGCCTCCACGGTCGTCGCTGACGACTTCGTGCCGGCCTTCCAGCTCTGCGCTGGCTCATACGCCAAGGACTGCAAGGCGGCCGGCATTCACTCCTGATGGACTTGCTTTGATACGTCTTGGGATAGCGGCTCGATGACTGAGCCAGCCCAGGGAGAGGCCCGGTCCGCCGCGGCGGACCGGGCCTTGGGGGCTCCCGGGGAAGATCGCCCGGAGGATCCGCCGGGCGGGCAAACTCCGATTCTGGAGTTGCGTCAGCTTGACAAGAACTTCGGCCCGGTGCAGGCCCTGGTGGGGATCAACCTGAGCCTGCCGAGGGGAAAGGTCACCGCCCTGGTGGGCGACAACGGCGCCGGCAAGTCGGTGATGATCAAGACCATCTCGGGGGTATGGGCGCCGGACGGCGGCGAGATCCTCTGGGAGGGCCGCCAGGTCCACATCCGCAGTCCCAAGGAGGCGGCCGCGCTGGGGATCACCACCATGTACCAGGATCTGGCTCTGTGTGACAACCTCGACATAGTCCAGAACATGTTCCTGGGGCATGAAGAGCTCCAGTTGGGCTCTCTCAATGAGATCAAGATGGAGCTGGCTGCCCGGCGCGTCCTGGACTCCCTTTCGGTGACCAGTCTGCGCACGATTCGGCAACCGGTGGCGTCGCTCTCCGGAGGTCAGCGGCAGACCGTGGCGGTGGCCCGAGCGGTGATGGCCCAGTCCGCATTGGTCATCATGGACGAGCCCACCGCCGCCCTGGGGGTGGCGGCCACAGCGATGGTCCTCAGCCTGATCAAGCGGCTGTCCAGCCAGGGGGTGACGGTGTTGATGGTCTCCCACAACCTCAACGACGTGTTCGCGGTGGCAGACCACATGGCGATTCTTCGCCTGGGTCACCTGGTCGCCACCGGTCCCGCCTCCAACTTCGATGCCCAGTCGGCGGTCCACTTCATGACCACCGGCCGCTCCGGGCGAGCGGGTGACGGTGCGACGGCGGGGTTGAGCTAACCGTGGCCAGGACGGGGGAGTCGGTGCCCACCGCGGATCAGGTCGGCGACGACCGCGAGCTTCCCGAGGTCGACCTGGACGCGGAGGCGGTGACGGCCGCGTCGGCGGCCGAGGCGGCCCTGGCGGTCGCACCGGAGCTGGTGGCCAACTCCGTTGCTGAGTATGTGCGCGCTTGGTGGCAGCGCGTGCGAGGCGGCGACACCGGAGTCCTGCCCATCGTGGTCGGTCTGATCGTGATCATGGCGCTCTTTCAAGCCCTGAACCACAGCTTCCTCACCGCCGGCAACATCACCAACCTGCTGGTGCAGGGAGGGGTGTTCGTCCTCCTCGGCATGGCCGAGATCTTCGTTCTGATCTTGGGGGAGATCGACCTCTCGCTAGGCTACGTGGCGGGGTTGTCGGCGGTCATTGTCGCCCTGCTGATGAGCCCGTCGGTGAACCTGCCCTGGATCGTCGCGGTCGTGGCCGGCTTGGCCACCGGCACCGCCATCGGGGTCCTGCAGGGGACCCTGGTGACCCGGCTGCACCTGCCCTCCTTCGTGGTCACCTTGGCCGGGCAGTTGGGTTGGTGGGGCCTGATGATCTGGGTGGTCGATACCACCAATCCCACCAGTGGCGGGGTGATCAGCGTCACTAACCCGGTGGTCTTCAACCTCGTCAACGGCAACATGACCGCGCTCGAGGGCTGGATCACCGTGGTGTTGGCAGTGGTGGCCTACGCCGCCTTCTCCCTGACCCGGGACAACCGCCGCCGCCGCAACGGCCTCGCCGTGCCCCCCTTTGGGCTGACCCTGCTCCGGACCGGCGTCGTGGCGGTGGCTGCGGTGGTGCTGCTGCTGATCGTCGACGCCAACCGCGGAACCGCCACCGTCCCGCTCAGCGGGATGCCTCCGGTGGTCATTGTCGTGCCCGTGATCATGATCCTTTGGACCTTCCTTCTCAGCGCCACCCGCTTTGGTCGCTATGTCTACGCCATCGGGGGCAATCGCGAGGCGGCCCGACGCGCGGGCGTCAACCTGACCAGAATCAGAACCGGGGCCTTTGCCCTCGCGGGTCTGACCGGAGCCATGGCCGGGATCGTCTACGAGTCCCGGCTGGGGTCGATCTCCATAGGTATCGATGGCGGCACCTTGGTCCTCTTCGGCGTGGCCTCGGCGGTGATCGGTGGCGCCAGCCTCATGGGCGGTCGCGGCAAGCCGATCCATGCCCTCCTGGGCGGCATCGTCATCGCGGCCATCTACAACGGGATGGTGCTCATGGGGCTGTCGGTCGCCGTGCAGTACATGATCACCGCGCTGGTGCTGCTGGCGGCGCTCACGATAGACCGCGTGGCTCGCCGTGGGCGCGCCTTCAGAAGCTCCGCCGAGGACTAGCTGGCGCCCAAGCTTGGATGGGGGACCGCAGTGGGGCGGGTGCCGGGCACCGGAGTCGTCAGCTGACCGGGGGCCGGAGCGGCAGAGCCGCTACGACATGGGCCAAGGCGGCCCGGGGCTTGGCGGAGGCGGCCAGGGCAGGCAGGGGGCGGCGAGGACCCAGCGGGGCGCAACCCAGGAGGCGGTGCGCCGCCACAACCTGGCCGCCGTGCTCGGGCAGCTGCATCGCCACGGACCCAGCTCCAGGGCCCAGCTGACCCGTCTGCTGGGGCTGAACCGAGCCACGATCGGAGCGCTGGTGGAGGACCTGGCCAGTCGGGGTCTGGTCCGAGAGGACGGTGAGCCAGAGCGCAAGTCCCGGGGTCGACCCTCCAAGGTGGTGGCCGTCCGAGCCGACACCCATGCGGTGCTGGCGCTGCAGGTGGGCGTGGAGGCGGTAACCCTGGCCCTGGTGGGTCTGGGCGGCACCGTTCTGGCCTACCGACGGGCCACGCTGACGGGAGCTGGTGCCCACTCGGTCGAGCATGTGGTTGCCACAGCTGCCCGGTTGGGGCGGCGGGTCCTGGACGAGGCCGCGGCAGAGCTGGTGGTCGTGGGGATCGGGGTTGCCGCGCCGGGCGCGGTGAGCCTGGAGACCGGCCTCGTCCACTTCGCCCCCAACTTGGGCTGGCGGGACGTTCCCCTGGGGCAGATGGTTCGCTCCCGGCTGGGTCTGAAGGTGCCGGTCCAGGTGGGCAACGACGGCTGCCTGGGAGCCATGGCTGAGCACTCACGGGGGGTGGGAAGCCGGGTCAACGACCTGGTCTACCTGCACGCGGAGGTCGGAGTGGGGGGCGGCATCATCACGGGGGGGAGAATGCTGGACGGATTTCGCGGGTACGGCGGCNNGGCGAGGTGGGGCACATGCAAGTGAACCCATCGGGCCTGCCCTGCCACTGCGGCCTCCGCGGCTGCTGGGAGACGGAGTCGGGAGAGGAGGCCCTGGTGCGCCGGGCCGGGCTGCTGGGGGGTGGCCGCCCGGCGGTGCAGACGGTCCTGCGCCGGGCTCGGGCTGGGGACCCCACCTGCCTAGGTGCGGTGCGGGTGACCGCCGAGTGGATCGGGGTCGGTCTCATCACTCTGGTCAACGTCCTCAATCCGGAGATGGTGATCTTGGGCGGCATGTTCGAGGAGATCCTTGAGCTGGCCCGCCCCACCCTGACGGAGTCNNGCTGCTGCATTGTGGCACCTACGGCTCGGACCCTCGACCGGTGGAGCTGGCCAAGCCCAGATTCGGCAAGATGGCGGTGTTGCTCGGCGCCGCCGAGCTGGCTCTGCAGGCACTACTAGCCGACCCCACGGTCGTCCCTCCCTCGGATTCCTGGCAGCTCCCATCTCTGCAGCCGCGTCGTTCCTCGCCCACGTTGCTGCGGACGCCGTCCCCAGCGCGCCTCGGGCCGGCGATCATGACCCGGGATGGGGCGGTGCTCCTGGGGACCGATGGGCTCGGGATGGAGCCGTCGACCGTCCCGGCTTGAACCGTCTGCCGGCAGGGCAGCTGGGTCCACGCCCGGCTGTTCCCCCCGGAAGAGCTTTCGCCGCTCCTCGCCAACGTGCCCACCGGCGGCGGGGGTGGGCCGGCCGACCCGACGGCTTCCACCGACCGTGGGCCAGGCGGCGGCGCTGCCGGTGAGCCGCGAGGACGGCCAGCGCCCGCCCGGTGCCTCGGGGCGCGGGCGGCCACCCGAGTGAGATGACCTTTGACCTTATGCTCTGGGGCGCGTACAATCTCGACGCGGCGTGGAGCAGTGGCAGCTCGTCGGGC
>PLTL01000124.1:0-139 GCA_003164475.1 Candidatus Dormiibacterota bacterium
CCAAGGTGACCGAGGGGTTGGACGGCGGCATCGAAGCGGGGACGCTGCTGCGTGAAGGTCTCATCGCAGCCATGGCGCAGGTCGGCCAGCTCTACGAGGAGGGAGAGATCTTCGTGCCCGAGATGCTGGTGGCCGCCCG
>PLTL01000124.1:177-3336 GCA_003164475.1 Candidatus Dormiibacterota bacterium
TCGACCTCGGCGTGGACGTCCCGGCCGAGAAGTTCATCGAGGCGATCAGGAATGGGGCAAACGTGGTGGCGATGTCGGCGCTGTTGACTACGACGATGACCAACATGCAGCTTGCCATCGAGGCGATCAAAGAGGCTGGGCTCAGGGACCAGGTGCGTATCATCATCGGCGGGGCGCCGATCACCAAGAGCTATGCAGACGAGATCGGGGCGGACGGCTACGCAGAGGACGCCTCCAGTGCGGTCCGCCTGGTGAAAGAGGTGCTTGCCGCCTGAGGTTGATCAGAGACTTCGACCTGTGCCCCGATGTGGACATGGTGCTGCGCGCATTGGGCGCAGACCCTGTCGTCGTGCGCCGCCGCCAGTCGTCGGCGGTCGCCATCGCGGAACAGGCCGTTGCCAAAGGCAGGGGCCTGCTGGCGCCGGTCGTGGTGTCTGCGAGCCTCGAGGTGCAAGAGTTCCGCCACGAGCGGGTCCGCCTGGTGGGCGGCGGCCATCTTTCAGGGCCGTTGGTCGCCGAGCACCTGCATGCCGCGCGCTTCGTCGTGGTGGCCGTGTGCACCATCGGGCCCGCCTTGGAGGATGCCGCCTCGGAGTGCTTCTCGGAGGACCCGGCCATGAGCCTCGCCCTCGACGCCTTTGGCTCGGCCGCGGTCGACCTGCTAGGCACCGCGATGTGCCAGCGCGTCGACGAGCAGGCAGAAGCGGAGGGACTGCGCACCACCGTCCCGCTGAGCCCGGGGCTCGTGGGCTGGCCGGTGGCGAACGGCCAGCGCCAGATCTTTCAGCTGGTGGACGCGGCCTCGGCGGGAATCAGGCTGACCGACGGGTACATGATGGTGCCGAAGAAGTCGACCTCGATGGTGATCGGCATCGGGCCGGACGTGGAGCACGCCGGCGAGTCCTGCGACTACTGCTCCATGGCCGCGACCTGCCGCTACCGCGAAGAGCACATTTCCCACCGTGGTTGAGACCGAGCCGCCGGCATTAGTCGAGGTGGAGGTGCAGCCGGTCGGTCTGCGAGTGCGAGTGGCGCCGGGCGTGACGGTCCTTAAGGCCGCTCAGGCATCGGGCATCGAGCTGGTTTCGGTCTGCGGCGGGGAGGGCACGTGTGGCACCTGTCGCGTGCGTGCGGTCGATGGCCTGCTGAGTGCCGAGACCGCTGAGGAAGTGAGCTTGTTGAGTGCCGCCGAGCGTGGCGATGGCTGGCGGCTGGCCTGCCAGGCACAGGTGTGTGGCGCGCTGCGCTTGGAGATACCACCCGAGTCGCTGAGCGCCCCACAGCGGCTGCAGATCGAAGGTCAGGCTGTGGACTTCGAGCTCGACCCGCCGGTCGTCGCCGTCGATCTAGTGCTCGAGCCTCCTTCGCTGCATGACTTGCGCGCCGATACGACACGGTTGCAGGAGGCGCTGGCTAAGGCGGGCATGGGACGCATAGTCATCAGCCTGCGCACCTCGCGCGAGAGCTCGGACCGGTTGCGCGCTCAGCGATGGCACGGACGAGCGGCTGTCCACAGGCACCCAGGTGACACCGGGTCGCTGGTCTCCATCCAGCCCTCCGGCCGGGCGCTGCTCGGCCTTGCTGTGGACGCCGGAACGACAAAGCTGGCCGCATATCTCGTTGACCTCGCCCGTGGCGAAACCTTGGCCAGGCTCGGCGCGATGAATCCTCAGACCGCCTACGGCGAAGACGTCGTGACCCGCATCACCTACGCGAACAGCGCTGACAGGGCTGCACAGCTGTTGCACGAGAGGTTGATCGAGGAGCTGAACCGGATGGTGGGCGAGCTGTGTGCACAAGCCGGTGTGCACCGTGGTCAAATTGTGGATGCGGTCGTGGTCGGGAACACGGCCATGCACCACTTCGTGGCCGGCCTGCCTGTGCGCCAATTGGGCGAGGCCCCCTATGTCGCTTGCGTGAGCGATCCCGTGCTGGCGCGTGCCGAGGAGATTGGCCTCGAGCTCGACAGCGGTGCGACGCTCTACCTGCCCCCGAACATCGCCGGCTATGTCGGCTCCGACCACGTGGCGATGCTTCTTGCCAGCGGGCTGACGGACACCGCGCAGACCGTGCTGGCCCTGGACATCGGCACGAACACAGAGATCAGCTTGTCGCATAAGGGCGACATCTGGAGTTGCTCGACTGCGTCAGGTCCGGCGTTCGAGGGGGCACACATCCACGACGGGATGCGGGCTGCGCCCGGTGCCATCGAGCACGTGCGCTTCTTGAAGGGCGCCTTTCAGGTGCAGACCATCGGGGGCACAGCACCGATCGGCGTCTGCGGCTCGGGCATCCTGGACGCGGTGGCCCAGGGTCTCGACGCGGGGATCATCGACGAGCGAGGGTCGTTGGCGAAGCGCCATGCACTGGTCAGCAGGACCGGGAGCGGGCCCACGTGCCTACTGGTGCCGGCCCGACAGGCGGGGCACGGGCGGGACGTCGTTTTCACGCGTTCGGACGTGAACGAGATTCAGCTCGCCAAGGGTGCAATCCGGGCAGGGACAGAGCTCTTGCTGGAAGAGGCCGGCATCGGGGCAGCAGACCTGGACAGCCTTGTCGTGGCAGGCGCTTTCGGCACGTATCTGGACCTGGAGAGCGCGATCCGGGTGGGGCTGCTGGTGGGCGTGGAACGCGAGCGCTACAGGCAGGTGGGAAACGCCGCGGGTCGGGGAGCCGAGCAGCTGCTGCTATCGCGGCAAGCCCGTGCGCAGGCGGAGCGGCTGGCCAAGCGTGTGCGCTATGTGGAGTTGACGGTGCATCAGTCCTTCACCGAGGTGTTCGCGCAGTCGCTGGGCTTTGGTCGCGGCAGTCCGCGTGTGACGGATACGCCTTGGCGGACTGACCGAGCTCGGGGGTTCCCGCGAGCCGGTGCCATCACGACAAGGTCAGGTCGGGCCTTGCCAGCTAAACAAAGGCGGTGGTGCTGAGCGGTGCCGTGGCATTCAGCCAACATGGGCGAAACGAGAGGAGAGGTTGACCGTGGAGCAGTACACACACCTGGCGATAGCCAGGGACTGCGATGCTGTTGTGCCATTCGGACCGGATTTTGGCGCGACTTTCGTCCCAGGGACCTTTCGCGAGCCCCTGACCTGGGCGAGCTGTGGATAAGTCCGGACTTTCGGCCTTGATTGTAGGGGCGACACATCCACCACATCTGAC
>PLTL01000319.1 GCA_003164475.1 Candidatus Dormiibacterota bacterium
CGAAGAAGATCCAGATGTGGCCGCCCCGACCCGACCGCGACCGCTCCACGGCGGCGGGCACGCCGAGGGCGTCGCAGGCCCGCCACACGGCGCCGATGTCGGCCTGCCACGAGGACTTGTCGAAATCGATGGCCAGCAACCAGCAGGTCTCGTCGTCCAGGAGGGGATAGATACCGATGACCTGCCGGCCGAGAAGGTGGCTCTGAACCACCTCGTCATCCAGCGGCAGCAGCACCTCCGGGTCCGGCCGCTGGCCACGCTCCCGCCTCGCTCCAGATCGGAGGGCGGGGGAGTAGCCACTCCGGCCGTCACGCGCCTCCCACCGGTGGGCGTAGACGTCCTCTCGACCTCGGAAGAGGCGGCGGAAGAGGGCGATCTTGTCTCCGTGGGGAGAGTGGGCATCGAAAGCGACGCTGGTGATCGCGGCCGCAGTGGGTGACTTCAGCAGGATTGGCGTGCGCACCGCCACGTCGGCGGCCAGTGCCTTGAGGCGAGCGTTCTCCTGACGCAGCTCGTCGATCGTGGACAGGGCCGACTGAAGCCGGGTCTCAAGGTCGTCGCTCGGCGCGGTACGCCGATCGGCCTCTTCGCTGAACCGCATCGGACCCACCGAAATCGCGATGAGCAAACCGGCGTTCGCCTCGGCGACATCGTATCAGGGGCCGGAGACATCGAAAAGCTGCTTCACCCACATGCCCTACGACGTCGACGGGAGACGGCGGTGGCTGCGTGGCCCAGAGGAGGGGCAACGATGCCGCAAACCTGCTGCAAGACCACCGTGAGACCCTCTCCACCACGTTGGGCTGCACGGGCGTGATCCGGTCCCGCTCTATNNCGCCGCTTTCAGGTTGTCGTGTAGCTCGGTGCCAGGGAGATCGGAGTGCCGGCCGGGTCGGGGATGAGCGCAAGGTCCGTTCCCCAGGGCAACGATCGCTCAGGTGTTCTTCCAGGGGTGGCGGGACTGGAACCGATAGGCTCAGCAAAGGCTCAGTACCGAGCGACTTGCCATATATACCAAGGGAATCTCCGCACTGGACCACAAGTACAAGCGCTGCCACGGAGCCAGCGCCTGAACCTCGGCGGCGCCCCTCGGTTCAGTCCTCTGGGCCGGCCGGGCCCGCCAAGCCGGGGACCGGTGGGCCGAGGTGGAGAGGGATGGCTCGGCTGCGATCTTGAAAACTGAGACCGGCCGGGTGAGGGCCGGTTGGCGGACTGTCCCGTGGTGGCGCTGGTCCGAGAACCCCGGCGGCTCCCGGCCGGGCCCGCGGCAGCCGCGCTGTGACCGCCGAGCCAGGTCGGGGAACGGTTCGCCGGCCAGGGGTAGGGGGCCGGGATCCCCGCCCGCTAGACTCGGGGTGAGATGAACGAGTTGGGAACCCGAGCGGAGCAGCTCTACCGGCGCGCGGCCCAGCTCAAGGAGCACCTTTGACTTCACTGGCAAGGAGGCCCGGGCGGAGCAGCTGGAGCGGGAGCTGGGCCGCCCCGGCGCCTGGGATGATCCCGGCCGGGCCCAGGGGACTTCTCAGGAGCTGAGCCGGCTGAGGGGCGAGCTGGGCGAGCTCTCGTCGCTCTGCGCCCGGGCCCATGACGCCACCGAGCTGGCCGAGCTCCTGGAGGGCGAGGGCGCCGGGTCCGATGAGGTCGCGAGCGAGCTCGACAGCATCGCCACCGAGCTCGATCGGCGGGAGCTGGAGCTGCTCTTCCAGGACCCCTACTCGGACTACCCCGCCCTGCTCGGCGTCCATGCTGGGGCTGGCGGAACCGACGCCCAGGATTGGAGCGAGATGCTGCTGCGGATGTACCTCAGATGGTCCGAGCGCCACCGCATGGGCGCCGAGCTGCTGGACCAGTCCGAGGGGGAGGAGGCCGGCATCAAGAGCGCCACGGTGCGCTTCAGCGGCCGCCACGCCTACGGTCAGCTGCGGGCCGAGCGGGGGGTCCACCGGCTGGTCCGGATCAGTCCCTTCGACGCCGCCCATCGCCGCCACACCGCCTTCGCCCTGGTCGAGGTCTACCCCGAGATCCCCGACGAGGTGGCGGTGGAGATCGACGAGAAGGACGTTCGCGTCGATGTGTACCGGAGCTCGGGCGCGGGCGGGCAGCACGTCAACAAGACCTCGTCGGCGGTGAGAATCACCCACATTCCCACGGGAATTGTGGTGACCTGCCAGAACGAGCGCTCCCAGCAGCAGAATCGCGAGACCGCCTGGCGGGTGCTCCGCTCACGACTGCTCAGCTACCAGCGCGCCCAGCGCGCGGAGCACCTCGCCGACCTCAAGGGGGACCTGATCTCCCCGGAGTGGGGCAACCAGATCCGGTCCTACGTGCTCCAGCCGTACACCCTGGTCAAGGACAACCGGACCGGGATCGAGGTTGGCAACGTGGCCGCGGTGCTGGAGGGAGAGATAGACGGTTTCATCGAGGCCTACCTGCGCCAGGAGGCGACCGAGCGCGAGCGGGGATAGCCGTTCCGGCGGGCAGGGTTCAGCCGCAGGCCGGCGCTGCTCCGGCTGGAATGGGCTCGATGGGGCGCCGGCCCTCCGTTCGGCGCCCTGGCTGGCGCCGAATGCGATCTGTGAGCTGGGCGGCGCCGGATCGGGCCTCGGCGGGTATACTCGGCTGAAAAGCGAGAACGGCCAAGGGCTTCGCCTCTCTCCCTTCTTGGGGGTCCGCCCCTCGGCTGCCAGTCCGCCTGGCACAAGGACCAAGCCTCCCCTGATGTCGATCTCCACCAGCCCCGCTGCACCGATCGTCGAGCCGGCCGAAGTCGGGACCTCCGAGGTGACCCGATACGAGCCGCCGATCATCGTCTTCGAGCAGGTCACCAAGATCTACCCCAACGGGCAGGTGGCGATCAAGGACGCCTCGTTCACGGTGCGACCGCGCGACTTCGTGTTCGTGGTCGGTGCCAGCGGGGCCGGCAAGTCGACGGTGATCAGGCTCCTGATCCGCGAGGAGACGGCGACCAAGGGGCACGTGCTGGTCGAGGGGCAGAACCTGGCCCGCCTGCGCCATCGCCACCTGCCCCGGCTGCGGCGCAAGATGGGGATTGTCTTCCAGGACTACAAACTCCTTCCCGCCCTCACCGTGGAGCAGAACGTCGCCTTCGCCATCCAGGTGACCGACCCGGGGCGGCCTCATCTCAAGGAGAAAGTGGGGGAGACCCTCTACATCGTGGGCCTGGAGGACAAGCTCAACGCCTACCCCACCGAGCTGTCCGGCGGCGAGCAGCAGCGGGTGGCNNTCCTCGCCGACGAGCCCACCGGGAACCTTGACCCCGACGCCGGTTGGGGGATCGTCCAGCTGCTCCAGCAGATCAACCACCGCGGCGCGACCGTGGTCATGGCCACCCACAACCGGGAGGTGGTCGACCTCTGCCGGCGCCGGGTGCTGGCTATCGAGGACGGCCGGATCGTCCGGGACGAGGCCGAGGGCACTTACCTGCGCGAGGGGGACGCCATCCTGTGAACCCCATCCCGGCGCTCAAATTCGTGGTCCGGGTGGCGTTGCAGAACATCGCCCGGAACCGGGGGATCGCCCTGGCCAGCGTCCTCACCATCACCCTCACCCTGTTCGGTGCCGGGGTGGCGGTGGTGGTGGTCCACTCTCTGGACGGGGTGCTCCAAACCGAGGAATCCCAGGCGTCGGTACTCAAGGTCTTCATGGCCGACCACCTCTCCTATGCCAGTGAGATGAACCTGGAGGAGAACCTGGCCAGCCAATCGACGGTGGCCAAGGCCAGCTTTGAGAGCAAGGACCAGGCTGCCACCCAGGCGTCAGGCAGTCTCGGACTCGGCCAGGCGATCAACCTCCTGGAGCACTCCGGGGCCGGCAACCCGCTCCCGGCATCGATCAATCTCCACCTCAAAGACATCAACGCGGTGTCCCAGCTCAACCAGGAGGTGCGGACGTCGGCGCTGATCGACCCCGGGCCCCACCCGACCGACTACAACGCCGACGTGGTCCCCCGCCTGGAGCGGTACATCTTCGTGGCCCAGCTGGGCGGCGGACTGATGGTGTTGGTGGTCGGGGCGGTGGCCCTGGTGATCATCACCATCTCGGTGAGGACCGCCGCCTACGTGCGGCGGCGGGAAATCGAGATCATGAAGCTGGTAGGAGCCACCGATTGGTTCGTGCGCTGGCCATTCATCCTGGAGGGGATCATCGTGGGGGTGACCTCCGCTGTGGTGGCCTCGGTGGCCCTGCTCGGCCTGGGGATCGGGTTCGGGGGAGGGCACAGCCTGGCACTCGGGGTGGGGCTGAGGTTCGCTGTGCTGGTGGTGGCCGTCCTGATCATCGCTGGCGCCCTGCTCGGCTCCCTGGGAAGCTTCGTCGGGGTGCGCCGCTCGCTGGCCACCTGAGCGGGTGGGCCCCGCCTGGGCTGATCCCAGAAGCTCCCCCCCGCGCTAGGATGGCGCAGGTCCCAGCAGGTTGAAGGAGGCGGGCAAGCGATGGCGATGACCGAAGCGGTTCCGGCGGAGGCGACTGGGCTGACCACTGACCGGATGCGGTCGATGTACCGGGACATGCTCCTGGGCCGGCTGCTCGACCGGCGGGTGCTGACGCTCAATCGCCAGGGGCGGGCCCCCTTCGCAATCTCTGGCCAGGGCCACGAGGGGGCGCAGGTCGGGGTCGGGTATGCGCTCCGCCGCGACTACGACTGGATCGTGCCCTACTACCGGGACCTCACCCTGGTGCTGGTCATGGGCATGGAGCCCCGCGACCATCTCCTGTCGGCCCTGGCCAGGGCGGGCGAGCCCAACAGCGGCGGCCGCCAGATGCCGTCCCACTTCGGTTGCCGGAAGCACAACATCGTCACCGGGGGAAGCCCGGTTGCCACCCAGATCCTCCACGCCGTGGGGGTGGCCCAGGCATTCAAGTACCGGGGCGAGGACCGGGTGGTGGTGGCCTCGGTGGGTGAGGGCGGGACCAGCGAGGGCGATTGGCACGAGGGGCTCAACTGGGCCGCCGTCCATCGTCTGCCGGTGATCTTCCTGGTGGAGAACAACTCCTTTGCCATCAGCGTCCCCCAGTCCTTGCAGATGGCGGTCAAGCACGTGGCCCAGCGGGCGGCCGGCTATGGAATGGCGGGACAGTCGGTGGACGGTGGGGATGTGCTGGCGGTCTATCGGGCCGCCAGCGAGGCGGTCGCCCGGGCCCGGAGGGGTGAGGGGCCGACCCTGCTCGAGGCCCACTGCGTCCGGCTGCAGTCGCACAGCAGTGACGACGACCAGCGCCGCTACCGCTCGGCCGAGGACCTGGCGGAGATGCTCCACCACGACCCTCTGGAGCGCTTCCGTCTCGACCTGGAGGCCAGTTCGATCCTCTCCCCGGAGGAGGCCGAACAGATCCGCGCCGAGTGCCAAAGGTTGATCGACGAGGCTCAGGAGGAGGCCGACCACGCTCCGGCCCCGGACCCCGCCACGGCGTTCGACCACGTCTACCAGGACTCCTGACCGGTGCCGGAGATCACCTACGTCGAAGCCGTTCGCAGGGGCCTCCAGGAGGAGATGCGCCGGGATGACCGGGTGATCATCATGGGGGAGGACGTGGGGGTCAAGGGAGGTGTCTTCGGCGCCACCGCCGACCTCCTCCAGGAGTTCGGGCCGGAGCGGGTCATCGACACCCCCCTGGCGGAGGCATCCATCGTCGGGGTGGCCATCGGCTGCGCCATGGCCGGCCTGCGCCCGGTGGCGGAGATCCAGTTCCAGGACTTCANNCGCGTCGTCGACATGCCGCTGGCCGAAGCGTCGATCGTCGGCGTCGCCGTCGGCATGGCGATGCAAGGCCTCCGGCCGGTCGCAGAAATCCAGTTCGCCGATTTCATCTACCCGGCGTTCAGTCAGATCGTCGGCGAGGCGGCCAAGATCCGCTACCGCTCCAACGACGACTGGTCCTGCCCCATGGTGGTTCGGGCTCCCTGTGGGGGCGGCGTCCACGTCCATGGCGCCCTCTACCACTCCCAGATGCTGGAGGCGCTCTTCGCCCACGTGCCCGGGCTCAAGGTGGTCCTGCCCTCCACTCCCTATGACGCCAAGGGGCTGCTGATCTCCGCCCTCCGCGATCCCGACCCGGTCTGCTTCTTCGAGCACAAGGGTCTCTACCGCTCGTTGCGGCAGGAGGTGCCGGACGAGGAGTACCTGGTCCCTATCGGGAAGGCCAAGATCGTGAGGCCGGGACGGGATATCAGCTGCTTCACCTGGGGCGCCACCGTCCATGAGGTGGTGACCGCCGCCGAGCGGCTGGCGGCGGACGCGGTCGAGGTCGAGGTGGTGGACCTGCGCACGGTCCGGCCCCTGGACCGCGAGATGATCGTGGAGAGCGCCCGCCGCACCGGCAAGGTCCTGGTGGCGCAGGAGGCCAACCTGGCGGTGGGGGTCGGCGCCGAGGTGGCCGCCGTGGTGGCCGAGGAGTGCTTCGAGGCCCTGGACGGTCCGATCATGCGCATCGGTGGGCCGGAGATCCCGGCGATCCCCTTCGCCGAGTCCCTGGCCGAGGTCTACTGCCTCAATCCGGACAAGATCGAGCTGAAGCTGCGGGAGCTGGCCGCCTACTGAGGCCGGCCGATTTGAGGGACACAGAGCCAATGGCAATCACGGTCAGGATGCCCCAGCTGGGCGAGTCGGTCACCGAGGGGACGATAGGGACCTGGCTGGTCCAGCCCGGTCAGCGGGTCGATCGCTTCGAGTCGCTGGTCGAGGTGATCACCGACAAGGTGAATGCCGAGGTCCCCTCGCCGGCCTCGGGAACGGTCGGCGAGATCCTCGCCGCCGAGGGGCAGCGGCTCTCGGTGGGTGAGCCGATCTGCACCCTGGAGGGCGTCACCGAGGCCGGCGACGAGGCGGACGTCCCAGAGATCAGCGCTGCAGCCGAGCCGAGCCCGGCGGCTCCCCCGGAGGAGCCCGAGTCCGTCACCGCGACTCCGGTCACAGGCGAGGTGGAGCCGGCGGAGGCCACCGATTCCACCTCTCCTGCTCTGCCCGCCGTCCAGGTCGCCGCCCCGGGTTTCATCAGCCCGGCGGTGAGGGCGCTGGCCGACGAGCACTCCCTGGACATCTCTCAGGTCAGGGGCACCGGGTTCCAGGGCCGGATTACCAAGCGGGACCTGCTCCTCTTCCTGGAGGGTGGCGGCGCCCAGCCCACCGCCCCGCCCGCACCCCCGGAGCGGCCCCAGCCGGTGGCCTCCGCCCCTCCGCGCCCGGGGGATGTGGTGCCGCACAGCCCGATGCGGCGGTCCATCGCCGAGCACATGGTCCGCAGCC
>PLTL01000284.1 GCA_003164475.1 Candidatus Dormiibacterota bacterium
CATCTTGACGTAGTGGCCGGCGCCGGCGGGCCCCACCCGGAGGTAGCCGTCGGGCGGGGCCAGGGTCTCGAGGACGGGGGCCACATGGTCGAAGGCGTCCTGGTCGCCCCCGACCATGAGGCAGTAGCCGACCTTGAGCCCCCACACCCCGCCCGAGGTCCNNCACCCCCTCCTGGGCGCAGCGCAGCGCCCGACGCTGGGAGTCGACGTAGTGGGAATTGCCCCCGTCCACGACGATGTCGCCGCGCTCCAGAAGGGGAAGCAGGGCGTCCAGGGAAGAATCCACCGGGCCCCCTGAGGGGACCATCAGCCAGACCACGCGGCGCGGGCTCAACTTTCTGACCAGGTCGGCAAGGGAGCTGGCCGCGGTCGCGCCGCCCTCGGCGACCCTGGCGGTCAGATCCTGGTCCCGGTCGAAGGCCACCACCTGGTGGCCGCCGCGGAGCAGCCGCTCCACCATGTTTGCACCCATCTTGCCGAGGCCGACAAGGGCAACTTGCACGAGCTCTCCTCAGCCGGCGGCGGGCAACTGCAGGCGCTCCACCAGCTCGGCCAGCTGCTGGAGACCAAGTCCGACGTCCTCGAGGCAGATCCGCAGCACCCTGCGGCCCCGTCCGGTCAGAGCCTGGTAGTCCCCCAACGCCTGGGCCTCCTCCAGGACCCCGAAGGAGTACGCCTGGCCCGGGATCGGCANNGTCGGTGTGATGCACTCCCGTGATCTGGAGGAAGGCGGCCTCCTCTGGACCACCCTTGTGGAGCTGACCGGTCGAGTGGAGGAAGCGGGGGCCGTAGCCGAAGGTGGTGGCGCAGCCCGTGGCCCGCAGCAGCCCCGCCCGCAGGCGCGAGATGAGGGCCTCGTCCTCAGGGCGGTCCGGGCGCATTGGCAGGTAGGCCATGACCGCCACGTACCAGGGCGCACCCACCCCCACCAGCCACCCCCTGAGTACCTGCTCCACGCTGCCGGCGCCCGGGGTTCCCGCCACCCTCACCGAACCGTCTATGAGGTCGACTGCGGGCTCGGGAAGCCGCCGCTCGACCTCCCACTCCTGGAGGAGTCTGACCGTGTTGTTCTTGCTCTCCTGGACGTTGGGCTGGTCGAAGGGATCGATCCCGATCAGGGACCCGGCCAGCGCGGTGGCAACCTCCCAGCGATAGAACTCGGCCCCCAGATCGAGCAGGTGGGCGATGGGGATCCTCACCACCGGGTGGCCCGCCGCGGCCAGGGAACCCAGCCACGCCTCGGTGGCGGGGTCGGTCCACCCCTCGATCCCCAGATGGACGAACAGTCGATCGGACCCGTACTCACCGACGTCAGCAGGGGGCTCCCCCACCACCGGGACCAGGCCCTTGCCCAGCTTGCCGGTGGACTCCGCCAGCAGCTGCTCGATCCAGATCGGCAGCTGGTCCAGGGCGGGTGCGGCCACGATGGTCACCTTGTCCCGACCCTGGGCGGCGCAACCGCCCAGAACCGCCCCCAACTGGGCCCCCGGGCTCTCGGCGGCGAAGCAGGCCTCGGCCATCGAACCCGCGCCCGCCAGCAGTTGGTCGAGGTCGATCCCCATGGTCGCGGCCGGGACCAGGCCAAAGTCGGAGAGAGCGCTGTAACGCCCCCCGATCTCGGGGTTGGCTGCGAACACCTGGTGGAAATCCAGATCGTGAGCCAGCTTCTCGAGCTCGGTCCCCGGGTCGGTGATGGCGACACAGTGCTCGCCGGCCCCATCGCCCAACGCCTCCCGCCAGCGGTCGTGGAGGAAGCTGAATTGGGCCAGCGTCTCGGTGGTGCCACCGCTCTTGGAGGAGACCAGGAGGAGGGTGCCGGCGGGGTCCACCCGACCCGCCACCGACGCGATCTGGTCGGGATCGGTGGAGTCCAGGACGGTCAGGTCGGGATACCCCGGACGGACCCCAAAGGTCTGCCGCAACACCTGCGGACAGAGGCTGCTGCCCCCCATCCCCACCAGGACGGCGTGGGAGAAGCCCTGGTCGCGAACCCAGTTCGAGTAGCCGTACAGCGCGGCCACTCCGGTCCGCTGCCGCTGGGGCTCGTCCAACCAGCCCATCCGCCCCGCCATCTCCCGGCGGCCGGCCCCGTCGCCGGGCCAGAGGCTGACGTCCCGCGCCCGGAGCCGTGAGACCGCGTCGGCGCCGGCCAGGTGGCGCTCAGCCGCGGCGATCGACTCCGCAGCCTCGCCGGGCTCGACCCTGGCCAGGACTGCGGTCGAACCCACCTGGGTTCGGGGCGATGCCACCAGGCCCCGCCCCGCGAAGCCGGCGCGCTTGGCTGCGACCTCCGCCAGGAGCTTGTCCATGGAGCTGGCGAAGCTCTCGACGCCCTTGACCTCGAGCACGGCGCTGACATCGTCGATGGCCACCCCCAACTCGCCCAGGTGAGCCAGCTGGCGCTCGGCGCCGGGGATGTGGTCGACCAGGCTGGCCCGCGCCAGGCCGTGGTCCAGGAAGGCCGCGACCGAGCTCGGCGGCATGGTGTCGACAGTGTCCTCGGCGATCAGTTCCTCGCAGTAGAGGACATCCCGATAGGCGGGGTTCTTGGTGCTGGTGCTGGCCCAGAGCGGCCGCTGCACCGCGGCGCTGGCGGCTGCCAGGGCCCGAAAGCGCTCGCCCCGGAAGATCTCCTGGAAGGCCCGATAGGCGACCGCGCCGTTGGCGATGGCCGCTGTTCCCCTGGCGGCCAGGAGCTCAGCCCTGCGCCCCCCCTCGGCCTGCTCGGCGAGGACGTCCAGGCGGGCGTCGGCCTCGGTGTCGACCCGGCTGACGAAGAA
>PLTL01000347.1 GCA_003164475.1 Candidatus Dormiibacterota bacterium
GTCGAAGCGGGACGAAGGCGACTCGACGGGGACGGGCTGACCCACCTGCTAGCCCCCCGAACCGCCGCCAGGGGCCAGCACTCCGGTGTCGATGAGACGGACCCCCTCCACGGCCGCCGCCACCAGGACCCGGGACTCCGCCTGCGCCCGCATCACCGGCGAGAAGTCTCCAGGATCCACCACCCCAGCGTAGTCGAGTCGGGCATAGGGCTCGGCACCCACGACCTCCGCCACCAGCCGGGCCAGCTCCGGACCGGAATCCTCACCCTCGGCAAACCGGCGCCGCGCCAGGCTGATGCCCCGAGAGAGGCAGAGCGCCGCCCGCCGTCCCTGCTCCGACAGCAGGGTGTTTCGGCTGCTCAAGGCCAGTCCGTCAGGGTCCCGCACGATGGGGCAGACGACGACCTCCACCCCCAGGTCGAGATCAAGTGCCAGCCTCGAAACCACCGCAACCTGCTGGGCGTCCTTCTCTCCGAAGTAAGCCCGACAGGGCCCGGTCGCGGCGAACAGCTTGGTCACCAAGGTCGCCACTCCAGCGAAGTGCCCGGGCCGCGCCCGCACCTCCCAGAGGTCCCCGGCGGCCTCGACGGTGACCTGGCTGGCGAACTCGGGCGGGTAGAGAAGCTCCGCGGTGGGGCAGTAGCAGGCATCGACCGCGATCTCCCGCAGCCGAGCCAGGTCAGCGTCCAGCTGCCTCGGGTAGCGCTCGAAGTCCTCGCTGGACCCGAACTGGAGCGGGTTCACGAAGANNCGAACTGGGTGGGGTTGACGAAGATGCTGGCGGCGACGTGGGCGCAGTCGCGGCGAGCGGCGGCGAAGAGGGAGAGATGTCCGGCATGGAGAGCGCCCATGGTGGGCACCAGTCCCACCGTATGCCCCTGGCACCTCCACCCGGCGGTCAGCGAGCGCAGCTGATGGGGGCCCGGGACGACCTGAAGGAACGACCCGGGAGCCGCCCTGGCCACCACCTCCGGGCCCTCACCCATAGCTGTGTTCGGCGTCGGGGTAGCTGCCCGCCTCGACCTCCCGCTGGAAGTGCCGGGCCGCGGCCACGATCTCCTTCCCCAGCGAGGCGAAGGGCTTGACGAACTTGGGGAGCGCACCCACGGTAAGCCCCAGCATGTCATGCACCACCAGGACCTGGCCGTCGCAACCGGGACCGGCCCCGATCCCGATGGTGGGCAGGTGGGTGCCAGCGGTGAGCTCGGCCGCCAGCTTCGAAGGCATTCCCTCCAGTACCACGGCGAAGGCTCCCGCCTGCTCCATTGCGCTCAGCGCGGAGCGGATCCTCCCGGCTCCCTGCTCGTCCCGGCCCTGAACCCGCAGCCCGCCCATGGCGTGAACGCTCTGCGGAGTCAGCCCCAGATGGGCCATGACGGGGATCCCCCGCTCGACCAGGTGGGCGACCACCTCAACCATCGGCCCACCACCCTCCAGTTTGACCGCCTGCATTCCGGCCTCCTTGAGCATCCGGCCGGCCGAGCGCGTCGCGTCGTCGAGGCCAAGGTGGTAGGAGAGAAACGGCAGATCGCCCACCAGGAGCGCCCGGCGGGCACCCCGGGCGACCGCCCGGGCATGGTGGATGATCTCATCCAGAGTCACTGGCAACGTGTCCGGGCCGCCGTCCCTGAGCTGGTGCCCGAGCATTGTCCCGCCCAGGGAGTCGCCCACCAGCAGCACCGGGATGCCGGCCCGATCGAGCCAGCTGGCGGTGGTGTAGTCATAGGCGGTCAGCATCGCGAAGTGTCTGCCCTCGGCCTTCCACCGGCCCAGGTCGGTGATCTGGACCGGCCGGATTGGCGCCTGCTGCTCTTCCATCTCTCAGCTCTCCTCTGCCCTGTGGGTCGGCCGGTTCTCCCTGGCCGCCTCGTGGATTGACCTGTACAGCCGTCCCAGCGCCGGGTCCACCCGGTCGAGGGCTTCCAGGTGCGAGCCAACAGTGTCGGCGTCCCCGCGCCGCTGAGGGCCGCTGAGTCCCCGCTGGGGGCCCAACCGCTCCACGTTGCGAGCGCTGGCGGCCAGCAGCGACCGCAGCGCCGAGACCGCCTCCTCACCCGCCCCCGCCTCGAGCACGAGCCGCTCGCCGAGGCTCTCGACCAGCACGGTTAGCACCGCGGCGAAGACCGCGGCCGCGTGGTAGAGAGGCCGGTCAAGGTTCTCCACCAGGAACGGCCGGAGGCCCAGCTTCAGCGCCAGCGCCTGAAGCTGCGCCCGAGCCCCCGGTTCCGCCTCGATCGAGACGTAGGTGTCGTCAAGGCAGGAAGGCTGGCCGTCCGGGACCGGTGCCAGGGGATGGAAAACCGCCACCATGCAGCCGAGCCGGCGGAGGGGGAACAGCGGCCGGGGGCCGACCGCCCCGGCACAGTGAGCCACCACCCGGCGCCTTGGCAGGGCAGCCGACCCCAACTCCACGCCCAGCTGCGCGACCAGCCTCTCCAGTTGGGAGCCCGGAACCGCCAGCAGGGTGAGGGGTGAGCGCGCCACCAGATCGCCGGCGCTGCCCGCCACCTGCCAGCCAATCTCGTCTGCCAGTACCCCCGCCTGCGCCCGGGTCCGGGAAAAGATCAGACCGGGGGGCTCCCCGGAGCTCGCCAAGCGCCTGGCGATAGCCTGCCCCATCGGCCCAGCGCCGACAACCCCGATACCCATCTCCGTCTCGGTCACCTCAGGGATCCAAGCGGATTGCGGCCGGTCCTCTGGCCCCAGCGGGCCACCGCCCATGGTATACGCCTGCACCCGAGGGCGCCCGTCCCGAGCCGGCTGGAGGGGTCAGCTGGCGACCTGCTGGCCTTCCTCCACCTGCCGGATCAGCTGGTCCATCTCGTTGCGGTCCATCGACTCCACCTGGATCAGATGATCAGCCAGGGCCTGCAGGGTCTGGCGGCGCAGGGTGAGCACCTTCTTGGCGGTGAGGTAGGCGTTGTCCACCAGGGAGTGGACCTCCTGGTCGATCTCCCCCGCCACCTCCTCCGAGTAGTTGCGCTGCTCCCCCAGATCCCGGCCCAGGAAGACCAGCTCCTCCTTGGTGCCGAATGCCAGCGGGCCCAGCTTCTCGCTCATGCCCCACTCGGTGACCATTCTCCGAGCCAGCTTGGTGGCCTTGCCAATGTCGTCCGAGGCCCCGGTGGTGATGTTGGCATCGCCGAGCAGGAGCTCCTCCGCCACCCGGCCCCCCAGGATCCCCGCCAGTTGGTCGTTGAGCTCGGCCTTGCTGACCAACACCCGGTCACGCTCGGGAAGCTGCATGGTCCAGCCCAGGGCCATGCCTCGGCTGACGATGCTGATCTTGAACGGCGGATCACAGTTGGGAAGAGAGCGCATCACCAGGGCATGCCCCATCTCGTGGTNNGGCGATCACCACCTTCTCCTCGTCCGTGATCCGCCGCGACTTGCGCTCGGGCCCGGCGATCACCCTGGCGATGGCCTCCTCCAGCTCGGCCATCCCGATCACCTTCTTGTTCTGGCGGGCCGCCAGGATCGCCGCCTCGTTGATGAGGTTGGCCAGATCGGCCCCACTGAAGCCGACGGTCTGCCGGGCGACAACCTCCAGGTTCACCGCGGTGTCCAGCGGCTTATTGCGGGCATGGACCTTGAGGATGGCTTCGCGGCCCCGGATGTCGGGGCTGTCCAGGGTGACGTGGCGGTCGAAGCGGCCGGGCCGGAGCAGGGCCGGGTCGAGGACGTCGGGGCGGTTGGTGGCGGCGATCACGATCACGTGGGTGTTCGTCTCGAAGCCGTCCATCTCGACCAGAAGCTGGTTGAGGGTCTGCTCGCGCTCGTC
>PLTL01000200.1 GCA_003164475.1 Candidatus Dormiibacterota bacterium
TCTCCCCTGCTGTCGAACCCGGGTTCCTGGTGGCATCTGCCCCAAGGCACTTAGAGCATCTCACCTCCAGGCTACGCGGGCTCGCGTCGGATGCCTGGTCTAGAGAGTTCGAGGTCTACTGGCAAGGGGAGGAGTAGCCCGCGGTGTCACCAAGCTAAGCGCGATGACACCGCCGAGGTTCTCAAGATGCGGTTTGCGCCTCGCACCCGAGGCGGGAGGATGAGTTCGGCCCTGTCCGAGGGCTCACGGTGGCCGCCAAGCAGGTGGGAATGGTGGACCTGAACACCCACAGTCTCCCTTACCAGGAGGGCATCTCCGCACCTAGGCCCCCCTCTCCGTCAGCTCCTCGCTGAAGGGCTCAGGCTAGGCTGAAGTTCAGTCGCCGGTTGAAGTCGATCCGAGTTCCACGATCGTCTGGAATGTAGTCAGAAGAAGGTGCCAAGTCCCCGCCCACGGAAGCATGCTGACGATGCTCTGGGGCAGGGTAGTCAGAACCGGCGCGGTTCCCCCCAACTCGTGCTGAGTTCAGCTGTTTCCCGGACTTCGGGCTAGAGGAGAGAGCAGTGATCGTGCGCGGCTGCGATCCGCTCCACATCCTGCGCTCCAACTTTGGCCTCGGAGGCAAATCCCATCCACCCTGAGACGGCCTCACCAACCTCAGCCAGGAGTTCTGTACCGCGGCCCCGCCTCAATCCGGCGACCTGAGCGCACTCCTCGAGGTCCTTGCGGCTGAAGCCGGACTGCTTTTCGTTCACCGTCATCTGGTGACGGCTGGTCCACGGCCCGTCGGGCCTGAACGCGTAGGTGACGTCGAAGGCTGGGGTGACCGACCAACCGCCGTCTCGGCCCATCAGAAAGGCTATGTTCTTCACGTGGTCGTCGTTGTTGCAGGCCAGGATGTTGAAGACCATTCGTCGGTACATCTGCTCCAGGTCATGCATCGACAGGTCAAGGCGTCGGCAGGTGTCGAATGCCTCTTCATAGCTGTGAGCGCCCGACTGCATGTAATCGTAGTGGCGGAGGGCGCCCAGAGACTGCATGTGGAGTTTGTCGCCGTGCACATCCCGGTCGAAACGCCTGGTCATAAAGTGCCGGCGCTCGCCCTCCTCCAGAATGCGGCACGCGGTCATGTCGATGCCGGCCGCCCTGGCCATCTCTGAGTAGGCGAATTCGATGGCGCCGTATCCCAAGGGTTGGTGGAGGTCCTTGTCGTCGTTACCGCTCACACCATCGAACTTGAGGATCCAGTGCTCAAACCCGGGATCCACATCGACCTGACCCGATCGCACCTCCTTGGTCTCGGGGTTGTAGGCGACCACGGCCTTCGCCCGGGCCCCGCCGGCCGACGTCCCGACCAGGAGGATGTCGGTCACCGAGCGCGTCAGATCGTCGTCAGCGAAGGAGGCACTGAACTTCCCCCGCCTCGTCAGGATGGCCGAGGCGAGCTCCACCAGGGCGTTCACATCGATGGCCTTGCTCCGAGACGAACGGGGGCCGATGACCGGCTTGAACTCGAGTGCGCCCATGGCTCGTCGGCCGACATAGCAGAGGCGGTCCACCGAGTTGAAGTCGCGCATCGACCTGCCCTGCCGAGCCAGCCAGGCCTCGATGAGGGCGGTGCCGAACCTGTCCGGAAGAGAGTCGGCCAGCAACCCAGGCAGACCGTGGAACGCGACCTCACCGAGTCCGGTGAACTCGTATGGCTGCTCCCTGAGGGGCATGGTCAGAGGAGCCACCTGGATACCGCTGCGGGCGAACTCAGGATCGTACTGAAATACGGCCGCGGCGTACCCATCCTCGATCTGAACAGCCCCGACGCGTCTTCCCCAGAGTTCCACGGAAGCGACGGTCACGTGGTGCCGCCGCCCTGATCTCTCCAGGCCCAGCCAGTCGACCCTTGCGACTGGGGCTCCGTCACCCGACGCCTGGAAGCCCGGTGGCGGGCCCTGCCAGCTCGCGCGAGCGACTCCATTGGGCTGGGCAGGACATCTGGGACGAGGTTCTCCAAACGATCGGCGACACCCAGTTTGCGGATCACTCTGATCAGGGCGGGGACCTCCACCGGCGCCCCGGCCTCCAGCCTCTGGAGCGTCGCCCTGCTGACTCCGGCCTCCCTGGCCAGCCCGGACTGGGTGAGGTTGCGGGCGAGCCTGAGACGTTCAACCCGTGCCCCGACCTCTCTGAGAATGGTCTGGTCGGTCTGCTCTGAGGTGATCCGCATAACGACTCTCCTGCGATGCCGTAAGGGCCGATATGGACCTCAACGCATCATATAGCAGGCATTATAGCACATTGTCTCGGAAGGCTGACGCTGGTGGTCTCCAAACCACTGCCCTGGACCCGAATCCCCACCATGCAACAACCCGACCAGGGTCGCTGCATGATGAGTTGCGCACGGATCTCCATGGCCGCCGGACCGTCACCCCGCGGTACATCGTCCCTCCGAACAGGGGCAGCGTTCTGACCAACTCGGCTCCGCCAGCCCCAACCTTTGACTCCCTCACCTGACCGGGAGGGCATGAACCAGGTTCATCGCCGCTCCCCTAGCCCACGAGTTCTTGGGACACCTCGTTGAGAAGATGCAGGGATAGACCAGGAGGTGGCCAGATGACCAACAGGCGGAGCGGGCTCAGCGGGAAGGGAGGCGGGCCCGGCACCGGCCCGGGTAGCACCGACCCGGGGCAGGCACGCCGAGGGTCGAGATGGGAGTGAGCTCTAGGCTGGGTCTCGTGGCTACCGGGGTCCTGTTGGCAGCCCTGACCGGTGGCTGGGTGGGCCTGGATGCCGCCGCGGGGCCGCTTCGAACCCCCGCGGCCCGGCCGGTGGGGCAAATTGAGCTGGAACCCGCCCTCACGGTGATCCGTGAAGCCCAATACCAGCTGGTGGTGAGCTCCGGGGACGGCGAGCTCACCGTCGAGACCCCATCTGGCCGGGTCTTCACACGGTTCCCCCTGGTGGCGTTGGCGGGCCGGACTGCCCTGCCCGGAAGTGTGGCAGTGGTGGTGAGGAGGACCGCCGCCGGACTGATGGCAACCGCCGCGACGGAGACTGACAAGCTCATCTCCCGGGCCACCCTCATCACCTCGCCCAGCTTCTTCACCGTCTCCTTCGAGGCAGCGCTGGGCCCGGACACCGGCCTGCCTCCCCGGTTCTTCTACGACGGCGAGAAGGGGCTGGACTGGACCAGGATCCGGCGCCGCCTCAGCCCCGACCCCAGGGGCGGCCTGCTCTCCACCACCCCAGCCACCAGGGTCGGGCGGGGCACCTCCTTCTCGCCACCGCCGTTTGACCTGCAGCTGCAGACCGGGCCGGGCTGGCTGGGGCTGGGGCTGGTGCAGGTGCCCGACGCCACCGAGCTCTCCACCGATAGTGACGGCTCGGTCGAGGTGAACTACCCGCTGGCGACCCTGGCCACCTTCAAGGATCGAGGGGCCGGAGGTCTGGTCGGCAGGGCGGGCGGCGTTCCCGTCCTGGGATTCCCCTCCTTCGTCTTCAGCTTCGCCAGCGGCCCCTGGCGCGGGCTCACCGCCTACCACTCGGCCCTGCGGGCGCTGGGGTACGCCCCCCAGGCCGCTCCACCCGGTCACTGGCCATCCTGGTGGTCCTGGCCTCTGGTCGACACTTGGGGCGAGGAGGTCGTCGACGGGGCGGAGCGAACCTCGCCGCTCTACACCGCCGCCTGGGTGCGCAGCTACGTGGCCGCCTGGACGGCCCGCTACGGCCAGAGAAGGATCACGCTGGTCATAGACGCGCAGTGGCAGGCGCGGATCGGAGAGGCCCAGGCCAGTCCCCGCTTCGGCGAGGTGGCCGGACTTCGGCAGCTGATCGCGGAGCTCCACGCGGGGGGGATCCACGTCCTGCTCTGGTGGCCTCTGTGGATCCTGGGACGGAACTGCCCGGGGCTCACCGGCCCGGCGGCAGCTGGCTGCGCCACCCGGCCGCAGCATGTGCGCCTCGATCGCCGTCACCTGATCGACCCCACCGCCGTCTCTTTCGGGCCGGCGCTGCTGGCCCAGATGCGAACCCTACTGGGGCGAGGGCCCGACGATCTCGACGCCGACGGCCTCAAGATCGACTGGGGCCAGCTCACCCCCGACCCCAACCTGGTCCATTTCGCCCGGCCGCAGCTGGGAGTCGGTGCCGCGGCGCTGCTGCGCTACCTGCAGATGACCTACACCGACGCCCAGAAGGTTCACAGGGGCGCCCTGATCGACTCCAGCGCGGTGGCGCCGCAGTTCGGCGGCACCCTGGACATGCTCCGTCTCTATGACGCCCGGGGCGAGGCCAGCTGGCAGATACGCGCCCGCATCATTTCGGCGGTCGACCCCGGCACCCTCATTGACGGGGACGATTGGCCGGTCAGGTCCAACCAGGCGGTGGCCCACGCGGTGACCAGCACCGTCTACGGCACACCGGCCAGCTACTTCCTCAGCCGCTGGTACGACGGGGTGCCGATCTCCGGCTCCGAGGCCCGGATTCTGGGGACCATCATGCACCTGGCTGCGCTCAAGGGGGAGGGTGATGCCGGTGCCCTCTCCGACGGCGATTGGGGCTATTGGGTGGACGGCCAGCTCCGGGCCCGGACCCTGGCCGGTCAGACCGCAGTCGCGGTCTACGGCGCCGCCTCCTGCGGCGAGCCGGGCAGGGTGACGGTGGTGAGCGCGGTGGGCCAGTGGCTCGCAGTGCCGGGGCTCCCGACCGGGAAACGGGTGCTGGCCACCGCGGGTGACCCCCTGCGGCTCCGCACCACGCCGGGCGTCTGCGAGCCCCAATAGCCCTAGGGCCGACTCGTCCCGGGCAGCGCTGCCGGTGCGCAATGCTGCCCGGGCATGATCGCCCTCTCGGGCCGGCGCAGGTGCCGGTGAGGCGCGCGACGGGGAGGAGCGCCGACCTGCTGGAGGGGCGCCTCGCCGGGATGGCTACCTCGCGTAAGGGTGGGGCGCCGCTGCCAGCACCTAGTCGAGACGCTCCAGAGACTCGGTGACGCCCGCTTCCATTTCCGCCTGGACCATCTGGTCGTGATCTTCGACGGTCAGAAACACTCCTGTCGACCACGCGGGTGCCTCCCTCCCAGCTCTCGAATGTAGTCTCCTGCAGCACCACCCGGCCAGGTGTGTCCCCGAATTCGAAGGTGTGGACGAGCCGCTGGGGTGCCTCGGCAGAGTGGTAGGCGCCGGGGAACGCGTACGGCGTGCCACCGGCGTCGTGCTGCCCGAAATGCCAGATGCCACCGGGCCGCACCTCCATCGTGTCCACGGTCGTGGTGAGCCATTGCGGGCCCCACCACTGCTGGTGGATCACCGCCGGATCCGTGTGGGCGTTTATGACCAGCTCACAAGGTGCGGCGAAGCCCCGGATGACAGCGACCTCCTCCCGTTCCGGTGTCGCGATCAGTTCGGTCTCGGTCACGGTCGCTCCTCCCTTGCTGTCGTCGGCGGGGAGACCCAATCGCTGCCGCCTCTTCCGAGCCCGACAACTGCTGGGGGCCTGGGACCACGGGATTCACGGGTGGCTCATCGGGTGATCTCCCGGGCGGGCGGCGCGTCCCGGGCATATCCGGCGTCGCTTCAGCGGCAGGACCCTGGCCCCGGGCGCTTTGGGCATCGTCGTCCAGGCGCGCGTAGCCCTCCGTCCGGAACTTCCGGCAGCGCTCCAGCCAGCCAGCCGCCTCGTGCAGGGCACGTGGTGCGAGGCGCGCCGGGCGCTGCTGGTCCGCCGGCCCCGGGTAACCAGACCGGCGTCCTCGAGGAGCTTCAGGTGCTTGGAGACTGCCTGGATGTCCATTGCGAAGGGCTCTGAAGATTCGCCCACGCTTGCCTCCCCCCTGGGAGGCGCTCCAGGATCGCCCGTCGGGGCGCCCCTGCAGCTCCGTCTGCGCCGGCCGCCAGCAACCCCACCGCCGTGAGCGCACCGTGAAGGCGGGAGAGGCGTCCGAACTTCCACCGCCACGCCCCTCACATCTGCTCCCTTGCCCCTCACGGCGGCTCGGGTCTGATGCTGACCTGGGTGGCAGAGAGCCGCTCCCAGCCGCTGCGGGCTCGCCGGCGCCAGGGCGGCGCGGCAGACGCACCCCAGGGGCTGGCTCCGGCGCAATCCTTTGCGATGCCGCTGCGATGCCGCCTCCAGCTCGAGGCGCGTTCTGCTCGAACTCGACCAAGGCGAACACCAGGGTGGCACCAGGCGTCCCTCAGCTCGGTCACGCTTCCCCCGGGCGGTGCCGGTCGAACCGGCTCAGGAAGGCTCCCTCTCGGACTCTTGACAGCGCCCGTATATCCAAAGTACTGTATTTTGCCAACAGTCCGCAGGTGGGCTTCTGGGAACGGGAGGGAGGCGGCGATGAAATCAGCAAGCACCGTGTCGAGAGACCCTGGGGCACCGACCGGGGTCGAGCTCCGCCACAACGCGCTGGGGATGGGATCACTGGTCTTCCAAGGGATCACTCACATCTCGCCTGCGACCAGCGTCATCTTTCTGCTGCCCCTGATCGCCCTGAAGGCGGGCTCGGCGATGGATATCTCCATGATCCTGAGCATGATTGCCTGTCTGTTCATTGCCAATACGGTGGCTGAGTTCTCCAGGTTCATGCCCTCGAGTGGGGGCTACTACTCCTATGTTTCGCGAGGGCTTGGGGGCGGGGCTGGGTTTCTTGCCACCGTGAGTTACCTCGCATATGACGTCGTCGGTTCGGCCGCAGTGATGGGGTTCATCGGCTACATCGCGGGACAGTTCATCGCCACCGAGCTCAACGTCCACATCGACTGGTGGATCCTCTCGATCGTGGCCTTCGCCATGGTGCTGGTACTCACCTACCGAGGTGTCCGTATTTCGCTGCGGACCACCATGATCCTGGGCTCACTTGAACTGCTGATAATGCTCGCCCTAGCGATCACCTTCCTCGTCCACCCCGGTCCCCACTCGTCGTTCATAGCCCCCTTGAAGATCAACCTGGCGCCTGGTGGGTTCCGGGGCGTCATCGCCGGGATGGTGTTCTCGATCCTCGCTCTGAGCGGGTTCGAGGCGCCGGCACCACTGGCCCAGGAGTCCAACCGGCCGGCCACGTTCATCCGCCGTTCGGTGATCATCTCCCTCCTGATCGTGGGTGTGTTCTATATCTTCTCGGCCTACGCCTCGGCGGTCGGCTGGGGAACCCCGAACATGCCCGCTTTCGCCGGCAACGCCGCGCCTTACACGGTTCTGGCCCACCGGCTCTGGGGTCCGGTGTCGTGGCTGGTGTTCTTTGCCGTTTGCAACAGCGCCATCGCCGTCTCCTTGGCCTGCACCAATGCCGCCTCGCGGGTGATGTACACGATGGCTCAGGCGGGGACGTTTCCGGCGCGGTTCGGCGAGATCCACCCCAAGTATCGGACGCCTGCGTTTGCCATTGTCATGGACATCCTGCTGGGCATCGTCCTGGTCATGATCGTGGGCGTGCTCTGGGGCGGCAGCAACATCTTCGGCTTCTGGGGTACCTTCGAGACCCTGGGTGTGATCGTTCTCTACTTCATGGCCAACCTGGCGCTGGTCAGGTACATGAGGAGGGAGCGGCGTGCTGAGTACAGTCCTTGGATGCACATGGTTGTTCCCATCATCGGGAGCCTGGTGCTGCTTCCGGCGTTGTTCACGACGGTGTGGCCCGTCCCCGCCTTTCCGGTCAATCTCGCCGACTACGCGTACGTGGCCTGGATGCTGCTGGGTGCGGGCTGTCTGGTGTGGCTCACCAGGCGTCGGCCCGAGGCCCTGGAGCGAGGTGCCACGATGCTGGTCATGGCCGGAGCGATGGACCCGGGCGGTGACGAACACTGAGATTCGCGAGTGGGACGGTCCCCGCCACGGTGGCGGGGACCGTCCCTTTCGGTGTCGGCGGCTTCCATGAGATGAGGAGGCGATAGGGCCTTTGCTGCTCGTCGGTATCGACGGCGGTGGCAGCGGCGTCAGGGCGCTGGCCCTGGACTTGGAGCAGGGGACACTCAGCAGCTGTGACTACGACAGCCCGGCCGACTTCTCGTCCATCCCCAGCGCGGCGGTTCTGGACGCCTTGCAGCGGGCAGGCCACGGTGCACTGGTACGGCAAAGTCGAGTGGCGGACGTGGCCTTCGCGGGCGTGGCCGGATGCGTCAGCGAGGAGCAGCGAGCCTCGGTCGAGGAGCGTCTGATCTCGGCTGGCGTAGCCAGGTCCGTTGCCGTGCACCACGACGCCTACACGGCGTGGTTCGGCGCCACCCTGGGACGGGCGGGGGTCGTAGTGATGGCCGGAACCGGTTCCTCGGTCTTCATGGTGGACCGGATGGGCGCGGAGCTTCTCATCGGTGGATACGGTGCGCTGTTTGGCGACGAGGGCAGCGGCTCCGACCTGGGGCGCGAGTTCTTGCGGGCGGCGGTGGCGGCCGAGGACGGTTACGGGCAGGCGACGCGCATCCGAACCGCGGCCCTGGCGGCTCTGGGGGTCAGCTCAATGCGCGCCGCGATGGGTGACAAGGAGTCCAGCGAGGCGTCGTGGCTGGCAAGTCTGGTCCCGCCATTTCTGGAGTTGGTTGGGGAGGGCGACTCCAGCGCCGTGGCCATTCTGCGAGCAAGACTGGCGTGCCTCGCTGACCAGATCGTGGTCGCAGTCAACGCTTGTGATGCATCTGGGGCGCCGCTGCTCTTCGGTGCCGGGAGCCTCTTTGGGAACGCGTCCTACCTGGATGAGCTCCGCTCCGCGGTACGGGAGCGGCGCCGCGACGTGACCCTGCAGCCGTCCCCCTGCAACTCCGTTCAAGGGGCGCTCCTGGCCGCGGTGGCCCGTGGGGAGGGATCATCCAGAAGCGACCTGAGCCGCGCCTTGGAGCTGTTGCGAGCCCCGTGAGGGCGCTGACGGCGATAGTCCCGAACCCCTCGATGGACAGGGTGGAGGTGGTTCCCGAGCTCGCGTTCGGTCGCCCCTTGCGCGCCCAGCGGACTCTGGAGTGGCCGGGCGGCTCCGGGACCCATGCCGCTCTGGTCGCCAGGTCCTTGGGGGTGGCCCGGGTCACCGTCGTTGCTCCGGTAGGGGGTAGCCGCGGTGCCCGTTGGGTCGATGCTCTCCGGCGGAGGGGCATCGAGACCGTCACTGTGGGCATCGGAGGAGGCACACGCTCTAACGTCTCAGTGCTGGATGCGAAGGGCCTCAACCAGGTGGAGGTCGTCGAGAGCGGCCCGACCCTCGACGAGGCCGAGGCCAGCCAGTTCGCGGGGGCCGCGCTGCAGGCGCTGGCCGAGGACTCAGTGGTGGTTCTGAGCGGAAGTTTCCCCTCGGGTCTCGGGCTTGCCTTGGTGACGGAGCTGGCCCGGCGAGCGAGCCTGGTGGGTGCGCGGTTGGTGTGCGACCTAGGCGGCCCTGCGCTCGGTCTCGCCCTCCGGGCCCGGGTCGATTGGGCCAAGGCCAACTTCGACGAGGTGCGTTCCTGGCGGCTCACCTCCGGCCTCGGGGCTGCCCCGCCGACCGACGCGCCGGGGCCCGGAGGAGTGGAAGGCGAGGTGGTTGCCTGGCTGCAGGAGATAGGCCGGGTCTCGCCGGAGACCAATGTGGTCCTGACCAGGGGGGCCGATGGCGCCTTCTGGCGCGGACGTGGGGGCATCTTCCATGTGGGAGCGCCCCCGGCACCTGCGTTCAACCCCATCGGGTGCGGGGATGCCATGGTGGGAGCGATGGCGGCGGCGCTGTGCGCCGATCTGGACGCCGGGCAGGTGGTGTGCTGGGGTGTCGCGGCCGCGTTGGAGAACCTCGCCCACGCCGAGCCGGGAATCGTGGACAGACGTCGTTTCAGCGAGATACTGGATACTGTCGTGCTGGGGGACCTCTCCGGAGGGGCCATGTGACCGAGACCGATAGGAGCGTGTGAGGGTGAACCTGGGCAAGCAACTGCGCATGAGCCGGATCGTGCGTCCCGACAGCGGCAGGAGCCTCATCGTCGCCTACGCTCACGGGGTGCTCATGGGTCCCTTGCCGGGCATGGTGAATCGGGACGATCTGGACCGCCAGGCGCACTCCCTGCGCGGCGCCGAGGCGGTGATCGTCCCCCCTGGTCTGGCCCGCTACGTGACTCCCTTGTTCGAGGGGCGTGACGCGCCGGCTCTGATGATTCTGGTCGGTTGGCAGAACATGAGCCGGAGCCCGGAACAGCTCGGGTACCACACGGGCAGCACCGCGGCGCTGGCGTCGATCGAGAGGGTCGCGGCGATGGGCGCGGCGGGCATCATGACCTACCTCTTCATCGGATTCGAGGACCCGCGGGAGGAGGCCAGAGAGATTGAGGTCACGGCCAGGATGGTTGAGGAGTGCGAACGTCTCGGGTTGGTGCTCCTGATCGAGTCGCGGGCGGTGAGGGATGAGCGAAACCAGGACGGCTCCTTCAGGCTGGACCTGCTCAAGCTGCACACGCGGATGGCGGCAGAAATCGGTGCCGATCTGGTTAAGACGAAGCAGCCGGCAACCGTGGACGAGGTCAGAGAGCTCACCGAGAGCTGCCCCTGCCCGGTTCTCTTTGCAGGGGGCCCGCTCCGCGAGGATCCCGGGGAGGCCTACCAGGTGGCTCGCGATGCCATCGAAGGAGGTGCTGCTGGACTGGTGTACGGCCGCAACACCTACCAGCAGGAGGATCCCGCGGTCGCCCTGAAGACGTTCTCAGACATAGTGCACAGTCGTGGCAGGCACGACGGAGGGTGAGACGTGAATGACTTTGCCATGAACAGGTTCGTGCTCAGCGACCCGGCCTCGTTCGGCCGCATCGATCGACCGACGGCGTACCGGCAGGTCCATCTCAGTGAGTTGAAAGGCATGTTCGCGGATGAGGATGCCTGGCAGCGTGCGATCGACCGTTATGATCCCGTCGTTTATGAGGTCTTCATGGTGGAGCCGGAGAGCCCGAGCGGGTGGGACATGTCGTACGGAACCACGGTGATGCATCCCGGGNNTCCCGGGCAGGTGAGCGGCGAGTACTTCTTCACCAAGGGCCACCGTCACATGCCGGCCGACCGTCCGGAGATGTACTACGTGCTCGGCGGCGAGGGTGTTCTGCTGCTGGCCGAGCTGTCGCCAGACGGACGCGTGGAAACGACTGAGAAGGTCGATCTGAAGCCCGGCCTGGTCGCCTATATCGAGGCCCGCTATGCCCACCGGGTGGTGAACACCGGGTCCGTCGACCTGGCCTTCTTCTCGGCCTGGCCCACTGACACCGGGCACGACTACGAGACGGTGGCGCGAAGCGGCTTTGGGCTCCGCCTGATGGGCTGAGGCCCTCCCCGCCTCGCACGGCGCTGGTGGCGAGCCGCGACGGGGCCAGCTGTTTCGGGTTGTCGTTCGGCGCTCCATCGCCCCTGCTTCGGCGCTCAGCGGGTGCGTGCAGGGTCCAACTCGCTGGAGGGTGGCGGAGCGTGGTGTCGTGGCCGCGGTGACGTTGCCAACTCACACCGCATCGATGCCTTACTGGGCGCCGATGCGTTCCTGTGCGGGCTGCGCGGCCACGTCGTTGATCTCACGGAGGAGGTCTTCGACACCGCCGGCAACCGCGATGAGCAGTACCGGCGCGCGCTCCGACCTCGTGGAGGGCGGGCGCCGCTCTGCGCGCCAGGAGGGCGAAGCTGTGTAGACCTGACTCAAGGAGGTCGTCTCCGCCGGTGACGGCGGGAACTCCCCGGAGCACGTTCCGTCGCTCGTCCTGGTGCGGTTGGCCCTGCCGGCTGCGCGACTTGGCCACGGTGATCACACCGGGACTGGCCGTGACGCAGGCCCTCACATTAGGACCGTGACCGGGCATCCCCTCGCCCGGTCCATCGGGGCATTGGGCTGGTGGCTGCTGTGCGCTCGATGTTCCACGCGTCCAGGCAAGGAGGCAACCCTGGCGGGAGCACTGTTCTCTCCCGAGCGCAGCCTGTCTCAGGATGCGTCTGGCTCGCGGTGTTGCCAATCCGCCGCCACGCCTCCGGCAACCCGGCGGCGGTGCACGCACTTGGTCACAGCCGTTCTCAGCGTCCGGCCTGGCCTCGCTCCTGGAACTCGGTCGAAGGGCGCCGATGCCTCACCTCTACCTCGGTTGGCCCCGCCCAGCAGCCCATCCACCTCGGTGACATTGACGGTCTTGTGGAGAGAGCTCCGGACCGGACGACGGGAAGCGCCTGGCCAAGCTAACATTGGTTGGCGAAGAAAACGGCGCCAGGCGCCTGAGAACACAGCGAGGCGGGGTTGCTCTTGCGGAGGGTGGGTCGTGACGGGGCACGGGCGACAGCCAGGGCAAGGCTGGCGGAGCTGGTTGTGACGATGAGCCCAGGGGACCGGCTGCCCAGCGTCGGTGACCTGCAAAGAGAATTCGGCGTGGGAACCGGGACTGTGTCGGCTGCCATGGGGGAGCTCCAAAGCAGCGGCGCGGTGGAGGTTGACGCCCGCCAGCACCGTGGCTCATTCCTGGTTGGCCGTGACTTGGGCAGGCTCTGGGAGGTGATGAGGTGGCGGCCGATGCTCGGGGTGCTTCCCCTTCCTGGCAGCCTCGAGTTCGAAGGGCTTGCCTCGGGTCTTCGCTCTGAACTGACCCGCCTCGGCGTCCCGGTCGCGCTCATCTACGCGCATGGGTCGACCCAGCGCTACGAGATGGTGGTCACCGAGCGAGCCGACTTTGCAGTGATGTCTGCATCTGCCAGTGCCTTCCTGTCCGCTTCCTCCTCTCCCACGCGACCGGCTACCGAGGTGGTCATCGGCCTGGGTCCCGACAGCTACTACGCGACGGACTCTGTGGTTGTGATCGCGGGCTCGGAGAGGGACCAGCTGCCGGCGCACCCGAGGGTGGGCATCGACAGCGCCTCATACGATCACACCCAACTCACGCACAGCGAGTTCCATGAGGGCGAGTTCGTGGACGTGAGGTACGGGTTGCTGCCCGCTGCGGTCAGCGCCGGCATGGTGGACGTGGCCGTCTGGCACCGCACCTCGTTGGGCATCGGAATCCTAGACTCGAGGTTGACCACGTGGCCCCTAACGCAGCCCGCAGCCCAGAGCTTGCACGGGGATCTCAGCCATGCCGTCGTGGTGTCGCTGGCGACGAACTCGCTTGCTCGCGCGGCGCTGGCCGATGTGGACCCGGCCCTGGTCGAGCAGACCCAGCGGCGCGTCGCGTCCGGAGCGGCCCTGCCCCTCTTCTAAGCGGGCGCACCTCGCTGCTCTCGGGTCAAGCGGCCGGAGTGCGTTGCGGCAGCCAGGCCTGGTCAGCGACGAAGGCTCTGAGGCGGGCGGCCCGCCGGTGTCGCTTCAGGGCTCGGAGCGACTCCACCTTGGTCTCGCCGTGGGCGAGGTGGCGCTCCCGGCCCACCCGGGTCGGCGGCTCTGCGCTGCCTCACGCTGCGCACCTCTCCACACGGGCGGCGCAGCGGACCGACGGGCAGCGACGTCGCGATGAGACCAGTCCCAGCCGCGTGGGGACGCGGGCTGTCGGGGTGGCACTGCACCGCTCGGCTTTGGGATGAGCTTTCCCCCTCGGTGTCCGGAGAAGATGCCCTGGACACCGAGGGGAGCGGGAATCAGCCTGGCCCGGCCACCTCGTCCCGGGCAAGCTCAAAGGCTCCGATGACTCCCCGGTCATCGCCCAGTTGGGCTCGCTCGATCAGGCAATGCTCACGGGCGGCGGGCCAACTTCCCTCCGCCACAGCCGCCACCATGGGCGTCCAGAACCTATCGCCGGCACCGATGACCCCACCTCCCAAGGCGACGGCGTCCAGGTTGAGCAGGTTGATCAGGCCACCCAACGCGATCCCCAGGTAACGCGCCGTGAAGGCCAGCACCTTCTGGGACTTCTCGTCACCCGCGGCGGCGGCCCGGGCCACGTCGGCGGCACTGTCGGCACCCGCATCGCGAGCGATGGCGTCCCCAGACGCGATCGCGTTGAGGCACCCGCGGTGCCCACAGCTGCACATTGGACCGTCCGGGACTGCCACCATGTGGCCGAACTCCCCCGCCCCGCCCTCGGCACCCCGGTACAGGCGCCCATCGAGGATGAGGCCAGCCCCGATACCGGTGCTGACGGTGATGTAGGCGAAGTTGGCAACTCCCCGGCCCGCTCCCTGCCGCTGCTCCGCGAGAGCCGCCAGATTGGCGTCGTTCTCCACCAGACATCGACACCCCAGCTCGGCTTCCAGCAGCTGTCGCAGCGGGACCTCGTGCCAACCGGTGAGGTTCGCGGCGGCATGGACCACTCCGGCGGTGGGGTCGACGGTGGCCGGAGCACCGATCGCCAGCACCATCCTCTCCAACGCAACATCGGGCGTGGACTTGGCGACCTCGCGGGCAAGGGTGCCAATTTGGCCGACGACGTTGTGGGGGCCGCCCTCTCGGTCGGTGATGGCCGCGGCACTCGCGATGATGCGACCGGTCGGGTCGAACAGCGCCACCCGTACCCATGTGCCTCCGAGGTCCACCCCGATCACGTGAGTTGTGCGGCGATCGACGTTCATTGGCTATTCCTCATGCAGTCCCTCGGCCGACCCGGGCCTGGTCGCACCGCGCCCCCGGACTCGCAAGAGGGTTGATCCTGAACCGACCGCGGCGGGCCCTGCCGACCTGACCACGCGGGCTGGCAAGGTGGTCCGTGGCGACCGGGGAGATGTGGCTCGCCCGCCAGGGTCCCAGCATTCCGAGGTAGGGACCGGGCGTGGGCTGCATCCTGAGGGCGTGCACATGGCTGCGTTGAAGAGGCGCCGTCCTTAGCAGACGAGTCTCATCCAACTCGCCGATCAACACGGCGACGGGTGGTCTGGGCGTCGGGTCGGAGTGGCGGTGACGTCGGCTGCCACCCTTAGAAGCACACGTTGATGTCCATGCGTCTCTTGCCTGGTGGTGCGGGGTGCCCGCATCTCGGGCTGCTGCCCACCTGTTCCCGAGCACCATTACGGGAGGACCATCAGGCTGACCTATCACGCTGAGCACAGACTTCCCATATGTGGCGAACACTGTTCCGCGCGCGACCCTGACAGGATCAGCGCGGCGCGGGGCGCTGCAACTGGAGAACGGCCTTCTCGTAGCCAGCCTCCAGTATAGTCAAGCATGCCGACACGAAACATGAATGTCAGCGTCAGATCACGTTGAGGGATTCTCAGTGGGTGTGCGGCTCCGAGGTGGCGCGCGGCGGGTGGTCGGAACCGGCGGCCTCATGACCATGGCTAGCGTCCTTCCCTGGATGTCGTCCCAGGTTGATCTGATCGCGGCGATGAAGCGCACGGCGTGTCAGGTCGGTGCCGACGCGGAGTCCCGCCGGGCAGCGGCGGTGGCCGTTTCCCCTGGCCTGGTGGCCCTCCGGGGTGGGCCGAGGCGGCTCAACGGCTGGGCGACGCCGGGGTGGTGGTCTCGCTCGCCCCTCGCCGTTCCAACACGGTCCTGGCCCAAGGGGGCGCCGCGATGGGGGACCGCTGGGGAGGCCGTGTCGGTCAGGTGACTCACGGCGTCGACCTCACTGCTCCGCTCGCCGAGGCGATTCCTCACCGAGATTCGCAGGTTCGCGCTGCCGGACTTGGTCAGGGCATCGCTCCTTCCTTCCCATCGTGCCCATGCCGGCGTGCCTGACGGACAGAGGAGGCCAGCCGTGCTCGTCCTGCCGGAGCGTCCCCGCCAGCTTGGAGATGAGCCGGTGGCGGTCTGGAGCGAGCCGGTCGCCATTCCCACCTATCCCGTCCCGGCCGCGGGCCGCAACCCCATGTTCCTGGAGACCCGGGTTTACCAGGGGTCGTCCGGGCGCGTCTACCCGAACCCGGTGATCGACCACCTGTCGGACCGGCGAGTCGAGCGGGCCTGGGCTGCGGTCCACCTCGAGAACGAGTACCTCAGGCTGATGGTCCTGCCCGAGATCGGTGGCCGGATCCACGTCGGGTTGGACCGCACCAACGGCTATGACTTCTTCTACCGCCAGAACGTCATCAAGCCGGCGTTGGTGGGGCTGCTCGGGCCGTGGATCTCAGGGGGCGTGGAGTTCAACTGGCCCCAGCACCACCGGTCATCCAGCTTCATGCCGGTCGACTGGGCGATCGAGGAGCTGCCGGACGGCGGGCGGACGGTCTGGTGCTCCGAGCATGAGCCCATGGGGCGGATGAAGGGAATGCACGGGGTCACAGTTCGGCCCGGTTCCTCACTGGTGGAGCTTCGAGTCCGCCTGTTCAACCGGACGCCGGAGGTGCGCACGTTCCTGTGGTGGGCCAACGCCGCGGCCCGGGTCCACGACCGCTACCAATCCTTCTTCCCGCCTGATGTCACCCATGTCGCCGACCATGCCAAGCGGGCGATGTCCACCTTCCCGGTCGCGCGCGGCGTCTACTACGGGATCGACTATGGCGCCCGAGCACCGGCCCAGGCCGACCTCTCCTGGTACCGCAACATCCCCGTGCCCACCTCGTACATGGCGATGGGCACGGCGGGCGACTTCTTCGGCGGGTACGACCACGCCGCCGAGGCGGGTTTCGTCCACTGGGCCGACCACCGGATCTCGCCGGGCAAGAAGCAGTGGACCTGGGNNTACACCGACAACCAGCCCGACTTCAGCTTCCTCGCTCCGTACGAGACCAGGACCTTCAGTCAATACTGGTATCCCATCCAGCAGATCGGGCCCGCCCAGGCGGCCAGCCTCGAGGGGGCACTGAGCCTGGCTGTGGGCGATGGCCGCGCCCGCATCGGGGTGGCCGTGACATCAGCCCGGGCCGGCGCCGCCGTGCGACTTCTCGCCGGCCACCGGGTCCTCTGGGAGCGAACCGAGGACCTGGCCCCGGACCGGCCGCTGGTCGTCGAGCGCATCCCCATCCCACCTGGCGCGAGCCAGACGGAGCTCCGCCTGTCGGTGCAAGCCGATGGGCGAGAGCTAGTCGCCTGTCAGCTCCACCAGGCCGAGGCCGGAGAACCACCGCAGCCCGCGACGGAGCCCCGCCTGCCCGCCGACATCGCCTCGACGGAGGAGCTCTACCTGACCGGGTTGCATCTCGAGCAGTACCGGCACGCCACCCGGCGGCCCGAGGAGTACTGGACGGAGGCACTCCGGCGGGAGCCGGAGGATTCCCGCTCCAACACCGCCATGGGCTGGTGGCATCTGGGGCGCGGCGAGCTGGAGCAGGCCACCCGCCACTTCCGAAGGGCGGTGACCGTGCTCACGCGTCTCAACCCGAACCCCTACGACGCCGAGCCCCTGTACGGCCTGGGCCTGGCGCTGCGCCATGCCGGCCATTTGGGGGAGGCCGACGAGGTCTTGGCCAAGGCCGCTTGGACCAGGGCGTGGCGCGGCCCGGCGCAGTTCGCCCGGGCCCAGCTGGCCGCCCGGCGCGGAGAGCTGGGGGAGGCAATCGGCCTGCTCGACCGGGTCGTCGATGGCGACTCCGACCAGTTCGCAGCCCTGACCCTCCGGGCTGCGATCCGCCGGCGGCAGGGCTGCCGGGAGGACGCGCTGCGCGACGTTCGCACGGTGCTGGCCAAGGACCCCCTTGACGCCCTTGCTCTGGATCAGCGCCGGCTGCTGGTGGCCAACGACGCCGTGCCGGCGGACTACCTCTCCAGCCCAGCCCTCCCGGCGGTTGACGGCCCGCTTCCGGGTGGGGTTCAGACCGCCCTCGACGTCGCCCACGATTACGCTGCCGCTGGCCTGCTCGAGGAGGCGATCGAGGTCCTGCGAAGGCAGTTGCCGGCCGGGGATCCGGCCGGGCCGGTCCATCCCCTGGTCCGCTACACGCTCGGCTGGTTGCTCCATCGGGCGGGCGATCCCGAGTCGGTGGCGGAGCTCCGACGGGCGGCCGAGATGCAGCCTGACTACTGCTTCCCGGCTCGACTTGAAGAGATCGAGATCCTGGAGACAGCGATGACGGCGGACCCCACCGACGCCCGGGCCCCCTACTACCTGGGCAACCTCCTCTATGACCGCCGTCGGCATCGCGAGGCGGTAGCCCTGTGGCGCCGGGCGGCCCGGCTCGATCCGACCTTCCCAACCGTCCATCGCAACCTCGGGATCGCCGAGTTCAACGTCCTGGGACGTTCGGACCTGGCATTGGCGTCCTACCGGCGGGCACTTCGAGCTGACCCCTCCGACTCCCGGGTCCTCTACGAATTTGACCAGTTGCGCCGCCGCTGCGGCGAGGCGGCCGCGGACCGAATCCGCCTGCTCGAGCGGCGTCGTTCCCTGGTCGACGAGCGAGACGACCTCACCGTTGCCTACGTAACCCTCCTCAATGGGCTCGGGCGTCACGAGGAGGCGTTGGCCGCCTTGTCCACCCGCCGTTTTCACCCCTGGGAGGGTGGCGAGGGACTGGTGTCGGCCCAGTGGGTGCTGGCGAATCTACGACTCGCTCAGGCCGCCCTCGAAGCCTGCGATCCTGACTCGGCCGTCGAGCGGCTCGAGGCCGCGCTCGAGCGACCACTCAACCTCGGCGAGGGCAAGCACCCGCTCACCCCTCAGAACGAGGTCCAGCACCATCTGGCGCTGGCACTCCGGGCCGCCGGTCGCGAGGAGGATGCGCAGGAGTGGCTTGGCTCCGCGGCGGCGGCCCAGGGTGACCTTCGCGCACCGCTCGGGGAGGCCGCCTACTGGCGGGCGCAGGCCCTACGCGCCCTGGGCGACGGAGATGGCGCCACGGCTCTGCTCCAAGACCTGCTGCGTTCCGCTCGACGACGGGCCCGGCAGCCGCAGGGGTTCGAGTACTTCGCAACCTCCCTGCCGACGTTCCTGATCTTCCGAGACGACCTCGATCGCCGGAACCGGACTGACTGTCGCTATCTCGAGGCACTGGCTCAGACTGGGTTGGGCCACCGTCGGGCCGCCACCCGCGGCTTTCGGGAGGTGCTCGCGCTCGACGCCGACCACGGCGGCGCGGCCTGGCATCTTCGAGCACTCATCCGGTGAAGTTGGCGCCCGGCGGCAGGAACGCAGCGGACCCGGCCAGCAGGAGCGGATGCGGGCGCGGCTCACCGCCGGCGCCCCTCAAGGGGACGCGCGGCAGGTGGCGGTGCTCATCTCTCTCGGCGGCGGCCTGATGAGGGCCGGCGCAGGCCAGGTTTGCCCGGTGTGGCCACCCGGGCCTGCCCTGACGGGGCCGAGGATGAGGCAAGTCGCCAGGGGAGGGGAGCAGCCGCCCTGGGGCCGGCCTGATCACCATTCGGTCGATGGTCGTGGCGCGATCCTGGGCATGCACGGATGCTGCCAGGCGGGGCCCGAATCCATCCCCAGAGACACCCGCACTGCCAGCGCCGGCGCCGGTCCCGCCGAGGTGAACCAAGTCGACCGCATAATCACAACCCGTCAGTGACCGACAACACCGAGCCCGACTGGCGGACGGATCCACTCACGGGCGAGCCGGTGGTGTTGGTACGCGCCCGGCAGGATCGGCCGAACCGGCCCAGCCGGGGATGTCCCTTCTGCCCCGGGGGATTGGAGGCGCCGGAGCCCTACCAGGTGCGCTGGTTCGTGAACCGCTGGCCATCCCTTCCCCAGGGTCGCTGCGAGGTGGTCCTCTTCTCCCCGGACCACGATGCCAGCCTGGGCCAGCTCGAAGAGGCCCAACTCGATCGGGTGATCACGATCTGGACGGAGCGCACGGCCGCGCTGGGGGCGCGTCCCGATGTCGCCTACGTGCTTCTCTTCGAAAACCGTGGAGCCGAGGTGGGTGCCACCATCCCGCATCCCCACGGTCAGATCTACGCCTTCGGCGAGATCCCGCCGGCGCCGCATCGGGAACTGGCGGGCGACCGATGTGCAATCTGTGAGGAGCTGGCCGGCNNCGGCTGGCAGGCCTTCACCACATGGGCGCCGGCGTGGCCATTCGAGCTCCTCATCGCCCCGGCAGACCACCTTCCCGACCTTCCGGCGGCCGCGCGATCGCAGGCGGGGCTGGGCCGGGCGCTGAAGGCCGGCCTCTCCAGCCTGGACCTGCTCTTCGATGCGCCGACCCCCTACATGCTCTGGTGTCACCAGCGGCCCGCGGACAACCGGACCTGGGCCACCGCCCACCTCCATTTCCACGTGGCTCCGGCCTGGAGAGAGCGCGGGGTCCTGCGCTATGTCGCCGCTGGGGAGCTCGGATCTGGGGTCTTCTTCAACCCGGTCGACCCCGAGGAGGCTGCCCAACGGTTGCGGGAGGCGCTGGCGCGGCCCCGCTTCCTGGGCCGGGAAATCGAGTGAGCGAGACCGTTGTCGCCCGCGCCCCCGGCCGGGTGAACCTGATCGGGGAGCACACCGACTNNCCGGACGCGTCAACCTGATCGGGGAGCACACCGACTACACCGGCGGCCTGGCCTTGCCGATGGCCATCGACTTGGAGGTGCGCATCCGCCTCACCTTCCTCGATGGCTGTGGCGAGAGCGACCTCTTCACCCTGACCTCCGAGCAAGAGGAGGGCACGGCCAGCTTCGCCGTGGCCGACGCCTCATTGGCCCCCGGCTGGCTCCGCGAGCTCGAGCCTTCCTGGGCGCGCCTGGCCGCAGCGGTCCTGGCGGTGCTGGGCGCCCGCCGGGCCGCTCAAGGTGAGGTGACCTCCACGTTGCCGGTGGGGGCTGGCCTCTCCTCGAGTGCCGCCTTCGAGGTCGGCCTCGCCCTGGCCCTGGGGACCGGCCGCGACCGACTGGAGGTCGCCCGGCTCTGCCGCGAGGCGGAGCAGGCTGCCACGGGAGTTCCCTGCGGGCTCATGGACCAGCTCACCTGCGTTGCCGGCGTGGAGGGTGCGGCGCTGCTGGTGGATTTCGCCTCCGAGTCCTTCGAGGCGGTCCCCGTGCCGGAGCAGATGGAGATGATGGTGGTGGACTCGGGCCAGCGGCGAAAGCTGGTCTCGTCCGCCTACTCGGAGAGGCACGCGGCGCTCGAATTGGCCCAGCGCCAGGTCGGCGACCTGCGCCGGTTGAGCGTTTCGGACCTTGCCAGCATCAGGGACCCGGTGGTGCGTCGGCGGGCCCGCCACGTAGTCACTGAGAACGCCAGGGTTCTGGACGCAGCGGAGGCGCTGCGTCGTGGTGACGCGGCCGCGTTGGGCGGCGTGCTCTCCGAAGGTCATCGCAGTTTTGCCTCTGACTTCGAGGCGTCCACGCCGCTCGTCGATGAGGTGGTGCAACGGCTCTCGGCGCAGCCCGGGGTCTACGGGGCCCGGCTCACCGGCGGGGGCTTCGGAGGTTGCGTGGTGGCGGTGGCGGAGCCGGGCACGTTTGCCCGCTGCGAGCAGCGGGGGATCTTTCCCGCCCGGGCCTGGAGGGTCACCCCGAGCCGGGGAGCCTCGGTGAACCAAGCCTGACACGCGCGCGGACCTGGGGAGCTCCAGCGCTTCTTGGCCGATATCGGCCCGAGCCGCCCTCCGGGTGACCCTCGGACCGGGCCTCAGGACCGTTTCGGCGTTGGGCACGGCGGCGATCTCTACCGCGAATCAGAGGCCTCCACGTCACGCTCCTCAAACCGAATCCGGGTGAACGCCTCGGGGCGATGATTGTCGATCGACCCCACCGGATCCCAGGTCCAGCCCATCCGGTAGTCCGAGGACACCAGTTGCTCGTAGCGGGCAAACTGGAACCGCCACTCGTCGCCTGGCTTGGGAGGCAACGGTCTGCCATTGGCCAAGCGCTCCATTCCCGCCCAGGGCAGCGCGAGTTCCACCGTCCAGCCGCGATCGACGGTGGCGGGATCGTTCAGCTGACCATCGATATGCACCGCAGTCCTCAGTCCCGGGAAATCCCAGTCCGGGAACGCCCAGCGCACTCCGCGGGGATGGCTCCCCCGCCAGAAGTACTCCGTAGTGCGATCGTGGTTGCCACCGAAGGAGTGAGCTTCCCGGGCGAGAAGGTCGAACTCGGGAAGGTCGAAGGGGCCCCCCAGCCGATAGGCGTCCTTCCAGATGAAGAACACCTCGTAGATCGTGTTTCGGGCGTTGATCTCGAGCTCGTAGTAGGCATCGATGCCGTCGATGAAGACCTCGACATCGTTCTCGGCGAAGATTATGGAATCGCGCTCGGTGAGCTCCGCCCGCACATAGGGTTCCTCGATCCAGAATCCGATGTAGAGGTTCTCGGCATCCCAGAGCGCCGCGGCGCGGGTGTCGTAGAGTGCCGGACCGCCACTCACCACGTCGACAAAGCGAGGCGATTTCGGTGCCAGCCGCCAGCCGGGCCCGTCCAGCCGTCCATCGATCGGCATCGGGGAATGGGTCCGATAGCAGGGGTAAGGCTGGTGCTGCGCGCCGGCTTCGGGGGCTCTGGGCATCTCTGGTCCTCTCCGTCGTTGTGGATGGATTCGTCGAAGGCTGCAACCCAACATATTCTGCGGGCTCAAGGTCGCCTCGGGAGTGGCGTCGGAGCGGGCCGGGCCGGGAGTCCGTGATGAGACTCTTCGCCCCGCAGCTTGTGCAACTCTGAGCCGCCCCAGGGGTGGTGGCGTGCTCAGTCGGCTCCTGTCAGCGCCAGCGCCGGGGAGAGCGGGCCGCCGTGCCGCCGGCGGATGACTGCTCCCCAGGGCCGGCCGATGTGGGCTCTGGGGGCCAGTCCGGGCGCGATCCTCCTCTCCAGATCCCGGCGGGCCTGAAGCGGCACCATGGGGACCGTCCAGCGGCCGCCGTGAAGTGCTCCTCGCAGAGGCGACCCCGATCGGGTGGAGTGGATGGAGGTCGAACTCAAGGTGAGTTCAACTGGACCTTCCAGCCAGCAGCCAAGGGATGGGTTACCCGGGGGACGGCACTGGGGACCGGTCCGGTGATGGCTGTCTGCCAGGTTCTCTCCGGAGCGGCGTGATAGAGTCGCCCGGTGCGAACCGGCAGGTGGACCGGAGCCTCCCTGCGGTGGCGGCGTTTCGGGCTCGGGTCCATGGGCGTGCTCCTGGCGATGGGCGGCCTGGCCATGGCCGCCGCTCCCGTGGCCCTGGGTGCGACGTCCGGGGCGGTCAACACATTCCACCTCTCCGGGGGCCTCCGGGGCACGCTGGTCCTCAAGCCGAGCCTCGGGTGTGGCGATGCCCCATACCTGAATGACCTGACCGGCCACGTCACCGGACTGAAGGGTGTCAAGAGCTGGACGATCGCCATCAACACGGAGACGCCCGGGACCTACAAGGCCACGGACTCCTTCAGGTCGAAGGCGCACGTTACCCTCTCCCCCTATCCTCTCAACGCCGTCCAATACACCCTCACCAACATCGGCGGGACACTCAAGGTGGCCGGCACGGGCGCGTCGTCGGGATCCCTGAACCTCACGTTGACCAACCTCACCAAGAAGCTCAAGGCCAAGCTCGTGGGCAGCTGGAGTTGCCCTCCCACCACCTCCTCGTAAGCAAGGAACCCGCCCAGGCCAGCTGCGGTCGCCGCCGGGGCGGCTGCGCCGGGGTGTGTCTCGCCGCTGGGGCAAGCCCGCGGAGATCTCCCCTGTTCCTGGGATGCTGCCCTGGCGCGGGCTGTTGAGAGCTGGTCACCGAGCGGCGGCCGGAGCGGGCTCTGTCTCCGCCCGGCTCGGCGGGTCGGGTGCGCCGCCGGCCGGCCGAACCGAGGCTGGCGGCGGGGACGGCTCTGATCAGGGGGTGCGGACTTCGCCCGAGCGCTGATCGGTCCCTCATCCCCCAAGGAATCGGGCAGCTCCAGACTTGGACCGAGGATCGAACAGCGGTTCCGGGCGATGTCAGGGAATTCTGACCCCGGCCGGAGCCAGCGTCCCGAGGCGCTCGCAGCCCACACCCGGCATCAGTCGCGACCGACCGCATCGGCAGGTCAGGGCGGGGGAGCAGAGCGGCGGGAGCAGCCCTGGCCGCCGCAGGTAGCTCAGGCCGGAGCAGGCGCGACCCGGTTCGCGGTGACCCAGTCCCGGTAGGCGCCGACCTGGCGCCCTGCCTCGTCAGGGCTCCACCCGAGCAACCCGCCCATGCGATCTGCCACCACGCCGGCGAGGGATAGGCCTCCATCCTCGGTCCAGTAGAAGACCGCGGCGCGACGGGTGAAGAAGTCCGTCAGGGTGCGGGCCATCTCCTCCTCGACGGCGTAATCGACCTCGGCCAGGGTGAGGTGCTTGACGCCGAGATCCTGGCCTGTCCCACCATCGGCGCGCGCCCGCTCGGCGAGCCGGTAGGCGTTGGCACCGTACCGGTCCAGCCAGCGGTCCTTGACCGCGGGGTCGATCGGAAGCTCCTCGACCCGGCGCCGCGCCAGGAAGAGGGCCCCGGGATCGCCACCGCTGATCGGCACCTGGGCGCTGCGCGACGCGGGGACACCTCGGAGCCCGAAGTTGGCGCTCAGAAGTTTGATCGCCTCGTCGATCACCTGCGCACCCATGACCCGGGCGGTGGTGAGCTTGCCGCCGGCGATCGTCAGCAGACCTCGTGGACTGGTCACGATCTGGTGCTCCCGCGACACCGCGCTGGTGGCCATGCTGCCCTCGGGCTTGATCAGCGGGCGCAGGCCGGCCCACGTCGCCACCACGTGCTCGGGACCCAGCCTGGCCTCGGGGATCGTGAAGTTGGCGGCATCGAGCAGGTAGTCGACGTCCTCGGGGGTGGCGGTCACCTGATCGAGGGGGCCGTCGTAGTCGGTGTCGGTGGTGCCGATGTAGACGAGCTCCTCGTCCAGGGCGGGGATCGGCCAGACCACGCGATTGTCGCGGGGCGAACGGAGGAAGACGGCGTGCTCAAGGGGGAAGTCGCGCTTGCGGACCACGATGTGGGTGCCCTTGGTCGGACGCAGGAGGCGCTCGTCGACCCCGCCTTCGAGGAAACGCACCCGGTCCGCCCAGGGGCCGGTGCTGTTGATCACCTGGCGAGCCGGGATCGTGCCTTCCTCGCCGGTCAGGAGGTCGGCCACGTCGACGCCCCGAATGCGCCCGCCCTCCTCCCGGAAGCCCCGAACCTCCATGTAGTTGGCCGCCATCGCCCCGGCCTCGGTCGCGCCCTTGAGGGTGTCGATGGTGAACCGGGCATCGTCCGTGAGGAAGTCGTAATACCAGCCCCCGCCGACCAGCTGGTTGGCGTTGAGGTGGGGCTCCCGCCTTAGGAGCTCGGGGGACCGCAGCATGTGGTGGTGGCGCTTGATGGGACTTCCGGAGAAGACGTCATAGAGGGTGAGCCCAGCGTTGAGGAGCCACATCGACTCCGGGTAACCTCGATACAGCACGTAGATGAAGGGGCGGACGCGGGCGAGATGGGGCGCCAGTCTCAGCATCAGCTCGCGCTCGCGGCAGGCCTCGCGGACTAGCGTGAAATCGTGGCTGGCGAGATAGCGGACGCCTCCGTGGAGCAGCTTCGTCGACCGGCTGCTGGTGCCCGAGGCGAAGTCCCCTTTCTCGAGCAGGACCACGCTCAAGCCGCGGAGCGCAGCCTCGCGCGCGGCCGACGCCCCCGTCACTCCACCGCCGACGATGGCGACGTCGAACGTCTGACGCTCGACCTCGCGCAGCCCAAACCGCTGGATTTCGAGACTCCTCTACTTCCGCGCCCAGCCCATCGAGCGGTGCACCGCCTCGGTCCACTCGGCGTAGAGCTCGCGGCGGCGCTCATCGGGCATCTGGGGAGTGAAGACACGGTCGACCTGCTGACCGGCGAAGCAGTCGGCCGGCGAGTCCCAGAACCCCACCGCCAGCCCGGCCAGGTAGGCGGCTCCCAGGGCCGTGGCCTCGGGGTTGACCGGCCGGACGACCTCAGCGTCGAGGAGGTCCGCCTGGAACTGGAGGAGGAAGTTGTTGCGGGCGGCTCCGCCATCCACCTTGATGGACGCGATCGGCACGCCCGATTCCGTGCGCATGGTCTCGAGGACGTCCTTGGTGGCGAACACCATCCCCTCCAGCGTGGCGCGCACCAGATGCTCCCGGCTGGTGCCACGGGTGATCCCGATGATCATGCCGCGGGCGTAGGAGTCCCAGAAGGGCGCCGACAGGCCGGTGAGGGCAGGTACGAAGTAGACCCCGCCGTTGTCCTCGACGCTGGTCGCGAGCGCCTCGGTCTCGGCCGAATCGGAGATGAGGTGCGCTCCGTCACGGAGCCACTGCACCGCCGAGCCGGTGACGGCGGCATATCCCTCGAGCCCGTAGGTGGTGGTGCCGCCCATGCGCCAGGCGATGATGGTTTGGAGGCCGTGCCCGGCCACGGTGAGGGTGGGCCCGACGTTCATGTCGACGAACGTTCCGGTGCCATGAGTGCACTTCACCGTGCCCGGGGTGATGCAGCCCTGGGCGAAGAGGGCGGCGTGCTGGTCGGCGATCGCGCCGGCGATCGGAATGCTGGCACCGAGGACGGCGGGGTCGCTCACTCCAAAGTCTCCGCAGTCGTCGCGCACCTCCGGGAAGAGCGACAACGGCACGCCGAGGAACGCCAGCCAGTCGCCGTACCAGTCACCAGCTACCAGGTCGTAGGAACCGGTCACCGACGCGTTCGAGGCCGCGATCGCGTGGACCCGGCCCCCGGTGAGCTGGTGGATCAGCCACGAATCCATGGTCCCGAAGGCGAGTTCGCCGGCCTCGGCCCGGGCCCGCGCCCCGGGGACGTGCTCGAGGATCCAGTGCAGGCTAAGTGATGAGTAGACGGGCGCGAGCGTCCAGCCGGTGTGCTGATAGGCCCGCTCCGCCCACTCGGTGGGGACGGTCTCGATGAAGTCGGCCGTGCGCGTGTCCTGCCACACAATGGCAGGGGTGATCGGGGACCCGGTCTCGCGGTCCCAGACGACTGTGGTGGCGCGCTGGTTGGTGATCCCGATCGCGGCGACGTCGCCGAAGGCCAGGCCGCTGTCCGCGAGAGCCTGGCCGATCATCGCCAGAGTGCCCTGCCAGATCTCCTCGGGGTCGTGCTCCACGCGATTGGCTGCGGGGTGATGCTGGGTGAACTCGCGGTACGCCTGGCCTTTGATCCGGCTCTGGCGGTCGACGATCATCGCTCGCGTGCCCGTGGTGCCCTCGTCGATGACGAGGATGTACTGCTCTGACATCACGCTCCTGTCTCCTTGCCGAGTCCGAGCTTGCCGGGGTTCATTACATCCTCGGGATCGAGCGCTGCCTTCACACGGCGGAGGGCGAGCATCCCCGTCCCGAGGGCCTCTTCGATGTAGGGCAGCCGCGCCAGCCCGATGCCGTGGTGGTGCGAGATCGCGGCCCCGCGCTCCAGGGCGACCTTCATCGCGACCTCCCAGATGGTGCGCAGGCGCGCCTCCGCGGCGGCATCGTCCTCGGCCCTCCCGAGGAGGATGAGGTAGAGCGAGGTCCCCTGCGGGTACACGTGCGAGAAGTGCCCGAGGACCTCGTCGGCATACGGCGTCAGCGCACCCTTGAGGGCCAGGTAGGTCTCGAGAATCTGATCCCAGAAGTGCGCCACCTCGATGGTCTCAGCGAGGCCGCCCGCTGTCGCGAGCAGGTTCTCCACGGCCGAGAAGTCGAAGCGACGATCCATCCACGCCTCGGCAGCGGCCGGCCCGAGCGACCTACCGCCGTGCTCGTGGCAGATGTCGAGGGCGGCGGCGAACTCGGCTTCGGCGACGGCCCGGACGCCCTCGACTCCGAGGAACATGGCGCAGCCGTCGAAGGCCGGCTGCTGCAGTGCCTGGGGGGCCTCGTCGCGGTCGTAGAAGCGCACCAGAAACGGCCGCAGCCCTGCCCGCATGATCCGGCGCATGGCGCCCACACCGGCCTCGACGGTCTCGAAGCGCAGCGCCTCCAGGCGCCGGTGCTCGGGCAGGGGGAAGACCTTGAGTGTGACGTCTACCACCACCCCGGTCGTCCCCTCCGCGCCCACGAACAGGTGGCGGAGGTCGGGGCCCATCGAGGCCCGCGGGACCAGGGGCGTCTCGATGAGTTCGCCGGTGGGCAGGACGACGGTGAGCGCGACGATGAGGTCCTCGATGTTGCCGTACCGCGACGAGAACTGGCCTGCCGCCCGAGTCGCGACCCAGCCGCCCACCGAGGAGCGGTCGAGCGACTGTGGCGAGTGGCCCAGCGTGAGCCCGCGATCCTGGAGCTCGAGCTCGAGCTCCAGGCCCAGCTTGCCGGCCTGGACACGGACGATCAGGTTGGTGTCGTCGAGAAGCAGCACTCGCGACAGAGCCGCCATGTCCAGCGCGATACCACCTCGCAGAGGCAGGGGCGCGCCGGTGACCGCGGACCCCAGGCCCCAGGGAGTCACCGGGACGCCGCGGAGGCTGGCCCACGCCATGAGCCGGACCACCTGGTCGACCGTCGTCGGCCGGACCACGACCGCGGGCCGAAACGGCTGCTTCCCTTGCTGCCGCCACTTCGTCGCCACCGGCCAGGCATCGAAGCTGTGGAGAGCCAGGTCCTCGATGGTGGCTGAGACCGCGGCCGGGCCGAGCAACTCCTGGAGCTCGTTCACAAGGGCGGATTCCAGGCCGGTTGCCATGCCCCCCCTCGAATGGCCGGTGCTCGCTGGGGACGATGGTAGCAGGCGTTTTGCCGGCTCTTCGTCGGCCCCGGGAGCGCCCTGGTGCGGGGCCTCGGGGGCGCTCGCGCGTGCGTTGCCTCCCATCGAGTCAGTGCCGGTGGCGCCTACCTTCCCGGTCCTCGCCGACACCAGTTCCTCCAGGAACTCAGCGATCCCTTCTCGGTCGTGCCGCCCGACTATCAGGTCGGCGACGGCGCGAGGGCCGGCCATGGCATTGGACGGAGCGACGGCCAGGCCGGCGAGAGTCAGCATGCCCACGTCGTTCTCGCCGTCCCCGGCTGCGATCACCTCGTGGGGTGCGATCGCGAACCGGGAGAGGACGTCGCGGAGCGCGTGCTCCTTGGTGGCATCGGCAGGGCTGGCCTCGAAGAACTGGCGCATCGAGCGCATGACCGTCGCGGGAGGCAGCGCTGCCAGAATTGCCGGCTCGCAGCGGTCCAGGTCCTCCGGGTCACCTCCCAGCATCGCCTTGAGGATGCTGGGCCGACCACTGGAGAGCCTTGCCTCGTCTCCCGGCCCGAGGGGGAGGATGGCCATCTCGTTGATCCTCTGCAACCACTCCGCGACCGGCCCCGGCCCGGTGACCCAGATCGTGCGTTGCGTCCAGAGGCTCACCGTCAGGTTGAGCTGATGACTGAGTCGCACGATCTGGCGGACCACCGCAGGGGGCAGGTAGTGCACGTCGAGCACGTCGAGTGCCGGTGGCTGCACGGTTAGCGAGCCGCCGCAGGTGATCAGCGGCGCCGAGAGGCCGGCCTCCTGCCAGACGGGCACAACCGACTGGTGCGTGCGGCCGGTGACGATCACCACCCGCAGTCCGGCCCGCTCTGCCAGTCCCAGGGCCGCAATCGTGCGGGCGCTGACATTCCCGTCGGCGCCCGCGAGCGTGCCGTCCACATCCACGGCGAGCAGCCGGTAGAGGTTCCAATCCAGCGTTCGCCGGATTGCTCGACCGGCGAACTCCCCGGCGCCGATCGGCCCCGCGGGCCCGCTCATCCCTGCTCCTCTTCGCGCCCCACCGGTCAGACGCCCGCGGATCCGGCGGGCACGCCCACGGTACCGATGCTCAGATGCGCCCGACGTCGGGGCGCAGCCAGCAGAGCATACCCGACGAGGAAGACGGCGAAGGCGATCGCGACCGCCAGGGCCGCGCCCCGAGGCCTGCGCGCGTCTCCCGGCTCCGGCCGTGATGGGCGCCCTGGAGGCCGTGAGGGGCGGTGTCCCAGCCTGAGCCGCTCAACAGTCCGCCTCCAGCCTCGGCCCTGAACTCGGTCGCCCGTGAAGGGCGCCAAAGCCCACGCCCCGGTTGGATTCGGGCCGGTCCGGTCAGGGGTCAGGCCGGGCTGGGACTCTCCATCATTCTCACTTCCCGGTCAAGCCGGACCCCGCCCAAGCCAAACGCTGAGACGGGGCCGGCGCCACCGGCCGCGTCCGGGCCAGCCCGCCTGCCACGGACCTGCCCGCCCCCCGCTCCTTGGGAGGGTGGAGTGACCGGTGGAGGGTGCCTCCAGGGTGCCCGCCCTGGCCGGGATCGCGGCGCCGCGCCGGTCGTGCGGACCCGGTCGCGGCCCCAATGCCGTATAAGGCGAGGACGAACGTAGGCTGGTAGGGGGGACCGACGGTGCAGCCGATCCTGGTCGTCGACGGGCACAACGATCTTCCCTGGGCGTATCGCCAGGCGGGAGCCGACGATCTCCAGGGCCTCAACGTGACCGACCCCTCGCCGAGCTTGGACACAGACCTTCCTCGACTTGTTCGGGGCGCGGTGGGCGGGCAGTTCTGGTCGGTGTTCGTGCCCACGGACCTCGAGGGCAACGACGCGGTCCGGGCCACGCTGGAGCAGATTGACTTTGTTCACCGGTTGGTCGAGGCCTATCCGGACACCTTGGAGCTGACATGCACGGTGGCCCAAGCCCAGGCCGCCATGGCCAAGGGCAGGATCGCGTCCTTCCTTGGCGCCGAGGGTGGCCACTCGATCGCCGAGTCGCTCCAGGTGCTGCGCGTGTTCTACCGGCTCGGGGTGCGGTACCTCACCCTCACCCACAACCGCAACCTTTCCTGGGCGGATTCCTGCACCGACGAACCGGTCCTGAGGGGCTTGTCCAGATTCGGGGAGGCGGTGGTCGGGGAGATGAACCGCTTGGGGATGCTGGTGGATCTGAGTCACACCTCCGCCGACACCGCCCGAGCTGCCCTGCGTGTGAGCCGGGCCCCGGTCATTTTCAGTCACTCCGCCTGCCGAGCCCTCTGTGATCATCCGCGCGACGTCCCCGACGACGTCCTCGCCGCACTCCGTGAGAACGGTGGGGTGGTGATGATCACGTTTGTGCCCGCCTTCGTGTCCCCGGAGTGTGCCGCGTGGGAGCTGGAGCTGCGTGCCGAGCTCGGCCGGCACCAGCTCGATCCGGACGGTGTGGGGCCGGAGCCGCCGTTCGTGAGGGAGTGGGAGAGCTCCCATCCCCGGCCGAGGGCGACAGTCGCCCACGTCGCCGACCACGTGGAGCATGCCCGCGAGGTGGCCGGGCTGGAGCACATCGGCATCGGCGCGGACTTCGATGGCAGCCCCGACTTCCCCGTCGGGCTGGAGGATGTCTCCTGCTACCCAAATTTGATGGGGGTCCTCGAGGCACGGGGATGGTCGCGGCTGGAGCTCCAGCGGTTGGGGTCGACCAATCTGCTGGAGGCGATGCGCGGTGCTGAGAGGGTGGCTGAGCAGCTGCGCCGATAGGGACCCGTCGGGTCGAGGTCTGGGCCGTCCCGCCGCCCCGGCCCATCCGGTCGCGGTGCCCGTGGGCGACCCCGGCGAGCTCAGCGCTCGGCCAGGTCCCGCACCTCGGTCCACAACTGTCGATAGGCGGCCGCGGCCGCGCTCTTGGGCGAGAAGACCACGACCGGCAGCCGTCGGGGACCCATCTGCTCCACGATTGAAGCCGCAGGCACGATCGCGCGTGCGAGATCGGAGCGCTCTGCCCCAACCCGGGCGACGGTGTCCCGGTGCAGCCGCTTGCGGCTGTCCACCAACGAGAAGAAGGCGAGGATCCGTGGCCGCGGTCGCCTGGCGTGGGCCACGAAGTCGGTGAGCTGGTCGAAGGTGCGTAAGGAGAGGGTCGCGGGCACCAGGGGGACCAGCAGGGTGTCGGCCGCTCGCAGCACCCCCTCGGACACCAGCGACACGCTCGGGGGGCAGTCCAGGATCAGGACTTGGTACTCGGCCGCCAGAGGCTTCAGCAGTTGGGCGATGCGTCGGGTGGGGCGCTTGGCACGGTCGAGCGCGAGGTCCATCGTGCGGTAGGAGAAGTCCGCCGGCAGCAGGTCGAGGTTGTCGAAGTCAGTGCCCTTGATCAGGGCGTCGAGCGACGTCCGGCCCCTGATCAGCGCCTTCACTCCACCTCGCACCCGCGGGCGGACGCGGAAGAGGAACGTTGCCGCGCCCTGCGGGTCAAGGTCCCAGAGCAGGGTTCGTCGGCCTTCCTGAGCCGCCAGATAGGCCAGGTTCACCGCTGCGGACGTCTTGCCGACGCCGCCCTTGATGTTGTAGGTGGCGAGGACCCTCACGGTCGCCCGGGGTCTGGGCTGGGCTGGGGTGCCGGTTGGGCCATGGTCAGGTCTGCCACATTCCGGCGAGTCCTCTTGTTGGCAAAACGCTCGAATCTCTCTGCGAACTGGGCACGGGCCTGTCCCTGGCGTGACTCTACCGCGTCGGCCGCGCGGCCCATTGCCATGAACGTCGCTGCGGACGTGCCTCCAGCAGCCAGCATCTCGTCCGCGAAGGCGGAGACGGCGGCCCGTTGCACCTGGGCGTCCTGAAACTCACCCAGGCAATCCTGCAGCTCCTTCAGCTGGCCGAGGACCGTGCGGTAGGGCCGCTGGTTGAGCAGAGACGCGAAGAACTCAAGCAGGTAGCGCAGCTCCTTACAGCGCTTGCGCAGCGCATGCAGATCGGTGGCCGGAGACGCCTCGGTGATCGCCTCTCCCAGCCGCCTCGCCCGCCGGTAGGTCCGCGCGATCCGCGGCGGCGCCACCTCCCCGATGGGCCGGCCGCCGGCCGCGGCCGCCCCATCCTTGGTCACCTCCGGCTCGTCCGTGGCCAGGGCGCGCCAGCGCTGGAGCGCTCTCGCCCATCGCGGCGAGCGCAGGCCCCGCACCAGGGCCCTCTGAGCCAGCTGGCGCCGGACTCCAAGGAAGTCCAGGAAGGGTTTCAGCTCTGCACCCCGGGTGCCCTCCGCACCGGTGGCGTCCATGGCGAGCAGGTAGGCGTCGAGGTCGCGGGTCGGTGTGGTGAGGTCGCCCATCCACTTCAGGTCCCCGACCAGGTGGACGACATCGCCCGCCGGTAGGACATCGCCCATGAGCTTGAGAGCTGTTCTGGCGCGACGCACCGACACCCTGAGGTCGTGCAGGAACTCCGTGTCCAGGTCGGCCAGGACCCCGGGCATGTTGCGTTCGGCGACGGAGAGGAGCCGGGCCATGATGGCCTGGACCGCAGCGCTGGCCGGCATCGTCGCGGCCAGGCTGAGCTGGAGCTGGCCCGTGTAGTCGCCGGGGCGGCGCCCCAGCTCCTCGAGCGCGCCGGGGAGCCAGCCACCGGAACTGGGGCGCAGCCCGGGCAGGCCTGCCAGCAGGCGAACCAGCCTGTCGGCCTGGCCCTGGTAGCCGCGCACGGGCACGACTCGCAGTCGGCAGCCTGGACCAAGGGAGCGGCGGGACCGGCCGGTGGGCTCCTCGACCACGATCCGGGCCAGGGTCTTGGCCTGGGCGTCGACCACACGGAAGGTGCAGGCCTGGGCCGTGACCCTCGCCAGCGGCAGCAGCGCCCGTATCTGCACCACCCCTGCGAGCCGGTCCCGCAGCGGACCAGCCGGCACCAGCGCCTCCAGCAGGAACGCCTCCGGACCGCCGCTGGCGGTGATGACCGCGGGAGGGGCCGGCGCCAGCAGCAGCAGCTCCCCTGAGCTGTCGCGCAGCAGCAGATGGGTCCGGTCGCCGTGGGGTCCGGACGCTCGCTCGAGGATCAGCCCCGCCCGGTCGAGGCGCCAGTCGAAGGTGTCGAACCACTCGTGGCGCACGGTACGCAGCGGCTCGGTCGCGACTCGGAGCCGCACCCCCAGCGCAGCCGTCAGCAGGGCGTGCGAAATGGCGGCATCAGCGGCGAACTCGCGTGACGGCGGAGGCACCTGGGGTTGAGCTCGCTGAGGTGATCCCCGGGTCATCGTCGCCGGCCGCTTCGCGCCCGAGCCCGACTCGGAATGGCTCCGTCAGAAACCTGGCCTATCCGGGGCGGCCGAGAGCTGGTCATGGCCACGTTCGCTCCACTGCAGCCGGAGTTCCTCCAAGCGATGCCGGCTCTGCCTCGGGCTTCAAACGGCCCCCGGGCCGTGCATCAGCTGCGGGCCTGTGCTGGACGCGGTCAACTGGCACAGGCCGTGAAGCCTTGATTGCACGGTCGCCGACAACGGTCCATGGGCAGCCAGCATGATGCCACAAGTGTTGCGGCCCCTCCCCGGGGAGGGCCGGCCGACCTCAGGGGTGGGTCACCCTGGCGCAAATCGCGGAGCTGGAGCGAATCAAAGTTGGGTCGGCGGGAGCTGAGCAGTCTCCGGCACTGCCTTCGTTCTGGCTGGCGACCCGGGATCGGAGCGTCCCAGGCACGGCCCTGCGGAGCGCTGGAGCAGGCTCCGATCTGGCCGGTCCGCGCAGAGTTCCCGATGCGATCGGTTCAGGCACCTGGTGGGGTCTGGGACCTGGGTGCCTGCTGCAGAGCCGCGACCTGCCCGATGCCGACGCTGGAGAGGATCCCCACCAACTCCTGGCCGTTCATGACCAGCACTCCGCGCTCCAGGGCGGGTCCGACGCGGTGGAGCACCGCCTCCAGGTCTTCGTCCGGGCCGGCGGTGGGGAATGCCTCCCGGGGGCGGGCGAAGTCACGCAGCCGCTGCTGGCGTTGGGCCGCCGAGTTCAGGCCCCAGAGGTCCTGCCAGCACACGAATCCCGACGGCTCCCCGGCGGGGTCGTGAAGTGGGCAGATGGGAAAGTGACGCTGTCCCGCCCCGGCGCCGAGCAACTGCTCCACCGTCAGCCAGTCCGGCACCGTCACCACCGGGGCGGTCATGGCGGCGGATACCGGCACCTTGCTGAGGGAGGATAGGACCCGGCTCTGCCGATCCTCGACGCCCGCGGCGGAGAACAGAAACCAACCGATGAAGGCGAGCCAGGCACCGCTGACGAAGGCGTCGCTGCCGCCCAGGAAGATCTCCAGGAGACCAGCGCCGATCATCAGGCCGGCGAAGACTCGTCCCACCTGGGAGGCGCGGTGGGTTCCCCGCTGACGGGATCCGGTTCGCCACCAGATCAGGGAGCTGAGCAGACGCCCCCCGTCCAGGGGAAAGGCGGGGACGAGGTTGAAAACACCCAGGACCAGATTGAGGATCGCCAGCCAGGCCACCAGGTTGGTGGGCAGCGGCGGAGCATTGACGGCGGTCAACCCAACTGTCAGTCCGAAGCCGATCCCGGCCAGGACGAAGCTGGTCAGAGGGCCGACGACGGTGATCAGAGCCTCGTCGGCTGCGCNNCGGCTGCGCTGACGGGCTCTCCGCTCAGTTGGGTCACTCCTCCGAACAGCCAGAGCGTGATACCGGCCACCTTGACCCCCTTGCGGCGAGCCACCAGCGCGTGCGAGACCTCATGGGCGAGCAGGCATCCGAAGAAAACGAATGCCCCCACCACACCGCAGCTCCAGTAGGCCCAGGTCGCTTGACCCGGGACGTCAGGGGGGAGCACATCTGTCGCCATGGTCCAGGCGATCAGGAGAACGATGAGGAGCAGGCTCCAGTTGAAGCTGACCTCAAGGCCGAACACCCTTCCGAGCCGGATCGGTCGGTTTAGCACTGGCATGACCTTAGGGCAAGGGGCCGAGCCCCGTCTGTGCGCCCCCAGCCTTGGGGGATTGCGAGCGGGTTGGGCCGCAAGACGCGCCATGCCCGGTGGGTGCTCGCACCGAGTACTCCCCGGCAGCCCTGGCGAGCCGTCTGCCCATTTCCCGATCGGAAGTCGCGGGCACCGTCGAGGGCTGGGTCGGAAGGCTGCGGCGCTTGGCCACCCCGCGAGAGGACCCCGCTGGCCGCACGGTGGGCAGCCTGGTCAGTCCTGAGGGGGCCCGGCGCGGGCATCAACCGCCCGCAGGCCCAGAGGTTCCTCATCGCTGGCCCGCTTCCCCCGCGCAGGTGGTATGAATAGGCGACCAGACCATTTCGGCTGAGCAAGGAGGTGCAATGGA
>PLTL01000277.1 GCA_003164475.1 Candidatus Dormiibacterota bacterium
GGTCACCGGGAATTTGCGGAGCGGGAGACGGGTCTCGAACCCGCGACCTTCTGCTTGGGAAGTCTCTGAGGCTATGCGCTGTGCGGCTGAGATCAGGCAGGCCACCGTAGGGTGTCCAGTTATATGGCCTACGCGGGCGCCTCCAGCCATCGGTAAAACCGAGGTTGCCGACCGGGAGGGTGGGCCCGGGATCGAGCATATCCGAGCCCTTGACATCACGCCCCCTCTTCATAGAGAGCATCACCAGAGCCAATCTCGCGGGGCGGCAGTACACCGATGCTTCTTGTTCGCATCCCCACTCAGCCGATGCTGGAGCCCCGTGCCCTGGGAGCAGAAGCGTGGCATGCCGCGCCGTAATCATCTCGGCGGATACGCGCGCCTGGGCCCGATCGAGGGCCAGCCGTGGGTCCGGCGGAAGGACGTGGCCGTCCCTGTCGCTTAGCAGCGCGTCTCCGGAGAACACCACACCATCGTCGCGTACCAGAGCGATACTGCCCCCCGTGTACCCGGGCACATGCCTCACCTGCAGCCCGCTGATCGTGTCGCGGTCCCTGAGGCGCAGGTCCGGGGCGACCGGCCGGAACCGGAGCAGGCGATAGAGAGCGACCATGGTGAGGCCGCCCTTCTGCGGCCGCTGTTCCCCGGACAGCACAGGAGCGTCGATCTCGTGGATCGCGACCCGAGCTCCGGTCAGCCCTTTCAGCTCGGCGACGCTACCGACGTGATCGATGTCGCAGTGCGTAAGGACGATGTCGCGAAGGTCGCTCGGCTTGCGCCCGATGCTGGTGATGAGGGACAAGATGCGCTTGGCGTTCCTGGGCATCCCGTGTCCACCAGGAGGAGGCCTTCCTCGGTTGCCACCAGGTAGACGTTGGCGATTCGCAGGCCGTCGACCTTGAAGATGCCGTCGGCGATCTGCACGGGTGACATCGTGACACGTCGCGCCAATGAATCGCGGTTGGTGGCGACGCCGCGACTCATGTGCTGCCCAACTTTGAGAGGTTTGAAGGTGGTGCTTGGGAAGTCTCCGAGGCTATGCGCTGTGCTACTGAGATCAGGCAGGCCACCATACGTTTCCTGTTATATGGTCTACGCAGGGGTATCTCAGCGCCCCCTTCGCCTCGATGTTGGCGTCCGCCGCCTAGCCGAGCACCGCAGGCGGGGGGTGCTGGACATCTGCATCCCACCACGGGAGGTGTCGTAGGGAGGCCCGCCGCTTGCAGCTCGAGCATGACCGCGTTAGCCGCTCGGCCTTCGAGATCTGGCTGAGTCCGTCGAAGGCCAGTCCGCGGACCCTCGAAAGCTCGGCGCGGCCGACGTCAGGCTTGGCGGGTCCGCTCCCATCAGGTGGTGCGAGGTGCCAGGCTTCCAGCACCGGCCCCATCTCCCTCGGGAAGTGTAACTGCAGTTCCCCCGCCAGATCTGGCATCGACCAGCATCCGGGCTGGAGGTGTGTCCGAAAGGCGGCTCGGGTCTGCTGCAGCTCGAACCAGTGCGTCCCCTGGCGGTTCCTGTACCAGGATCGACCGACCAGGTAGGCGGTCCCGATCGAGCCGAACGCCACGAGACTCGGGCCGCCCTCGGTCATTACTCCGACGCTGACCCGCGCTCCGATCACCGACATGACGGCACCGACTACCGCGACGCAGGCAAGCGCCAGCGGCGAACTTGGACTGTCGGGTTGAACTGGAGTCGGCTGGCGCGACCCTGGTGCGTCTCTCCGAGCCATCTCGTCGTACCCGGCAGCGAATGGATCGGACCCCATGAGGCCGAACCTTAGCGGCCCTCTCTCCGGGCCTTGATACAGGCGTCCAGGTCGGCCCTGGCGACCCGGACCGACCGCCCTAGGCGGATCCCGCCCTAGGCGGATCGTGGGCAAGGCCCCAGCCCTGATCTCCCGCCAGACGTAGGTGGTCGAGAGCCTGAGGCTCTTGGCGACCTCTCCGACGGTCATGAGATCGTCGCCCAGACGCGTGTATCCCCTTCGGCGGCACCGTGGTAGGGTGATCTCGCGATGCACGGGCGCTTGTCTGGCAGTGTGGGCCGGTTGCTCCGGGTGACCATCGGTCTGGGTGTGGTGTTGGGAGCACCGGTTATGGTCCCTGCCAGTTTCACCACGACCCCCGCGACTGATGCGGGAAGTTCGTATGTGTCACTGACCCCCTACCGAATCCTTGACACCCGCATGAGCGGAGATCCACTAGGTCCCGCCACCACCCAGAATCTGACTGTTACGGGCCTGGACTCAGTGCCAAGCGACGCCACCGCGGTCGTGCTGAACGTCACCGTGACCGAGCCCAGCGATGCGAGCTACCTCACCGTCTATCCTGCCGGCGAGGGCACTCCCAACGTCTCCAACCTGAACTTCTCGACTGGTGAGACCGTGGCCAACCTGACGGTCGTTGCTGTGGGCACCAACGGCCAGGTCACGATCTACAACTCGACTGGGACAGTTCAAGTGGTCGTTGACCTGGAAGGCTATTTCGCAGTCTCCGTGGGGAGCAGCACCGCTGGAAGCTACGTTGCTCTGACGCCGGCCAGGATCACCGATACTCGGGCGGGCAGCGGTGACCCCAACAGCGGACACCCGCTGACGCCGGGAGGCAGCCTGAACGTCGCGGTCGGAGGGGAGGGCGGTGTTCCCAGCGGCGGGGTGACGGCCGTGGCTCTGAACGTCACCGTGACTGACACCACCCAGTACAGCTACCTCACCGCCTATCCGGCGGGGATAGCCGTGCCCCTCTCGTCCAATCTCAACTGGGCGAGCGGCGCCACGGTGGCCAATCGAGTCATCGTGCCATTGGGCACCGCCGGCCAAGTGAGCTTCTACAACTCCCAGGGAGTGGCGGACCTGGTGGTGGACGTGGTGGGCTACTTCACCGACGGCACCAGCACTCCCAGCAACGCTGGCCTCTACTACCCGATGAGCCCGGTGAGATTGCTCGACACCCGGATCGACGCCGGAACCCTGGAGCCGAACAGCTATCTGGCGGAGCAGTTCGCAGGAGTTGCCGGAATCAGCACAACCGCCAGCGCCGTGGTTGCCAACCTCACGTCGACCAACGCCACGGCGCCCAGCTTCTTCAGCGTTCTTCCCAGCCAGGCGGCCCCGGGGACCTCCGATCTCAACTTCGGCGCCGGCCAGACGGTCCCCAACCTGGTGCTGGCGATGCTGAACGCTGATGGCAGCGCGAACATCTACAACGATGCTGGCACAAGTGATGCGATAGTCGACGTCTTCGGATACTTTGGGCCCGAGGCAACGTCTGGGTCGGGAGTTGCCTTGCCCTGCACGACGGCGAGCTTGGTGGCCAGTGTCAGCTCCAGCACGCAAGGGACGCCGGTGGCCGTTGATGCCGCTGCCACGTGTCCCTCCGGTTCACAGATAAGCTACGAGTACTGGTACAAACCGTGGTACAGCTCGGTTTGGATGCTGGCGGAGAGTTGGACCGGTTCAGCCAGCTACACCTTCAACACGTCGGCTTGGACCGTCGGGACCTATAACCTAGCCATGTGGGCCAGTAGTGGGGCCGCCTACCAGGGCGATGTCGCTAACACCGACGTGGTCTCCGAGCCCACCTACCAGTATCCGGGCCATTCCATTCCCTCGGAGTCGGCCCTGATTGGCTATATGGTCGATCCCGCCAATTTGAGGATCGTGGCCGAATGCTATGCAGCTTGGGCGGCGGGCCGGAAGTGCATGGAGACCGGCATACCTGGGCAGTGCACCTTCTGGGCGGAGATCAACTGGGACAGTCCCTACTTCAGCGCGATAAGCGGCAATGCCGATGAGTTGCCGCGCAGCTATACCGAGCGCACGGGAGACCCGGTGGCCGCCACTCCCTCGGTCGGGGCCTTGGTGGTGTGGAGCGGCCCCGGGCCTTTTGCGGGGAGTTCCGCTGGTCACGTGGCTGTGATCACCGCAGTTGCCACGGATGGCAGCTCGTACACGGTCAGTCAGATGAACTGGAGCGACCAGAGTTGGGACATCTCAACTATGGTTGTGCCCTTCAATGCCAATTCGTTTGCCAGCCAGGGCCTGCTGGGCTTTCTGCCGGCAGTGGGGTCCGGAGCCTAGGTCGTGCAGGATGCAGATATCGGGCCCGCTCGCTCCCTTCCTCGTGCCTCAAGCGCCCCTCACGCGCAGGCTAACAGCAGACGCCGGAGGAGACGGAGGGTGAACGGCAGCTCAGATTATTCGACCGCACGGTTTGTTCAGTTGATCGGTGAGTTCTTTGACCAATCGCCTGAGAATTCCAAGCGTGGCTTCAACAGTCTGGGCGTAGTCAATGGCCCGAAGTCAGATCGCATCGCTGACTTGGACAAGGTTGGAACCGACCACGGCGACAATGGTTCTTACCTGGTCAATTGGACCAAGACGGAACTTTCCATGCGCCGATTCCTCTCAACGCCTCCCGACTGGAAACTGGTGGAGCAAACCGCCATCCCCCATTCCTTTGGGCCCTCCCGGTCCCAAGCAATACAGCCCGGAAGACAGGAGCGAGGACATGATTGAGACGGTGCCTGGCAAGTGGGCGGCACGGATCGAGGTCTCGGGAGTGGAGCCGGAACCTGCCACATTTGTCCCCTACGGGGTCATTCAGGGCGCGCGGCCAGGGCCCCAGGTGGCGGTTGTGGCCGGAGTTCACGGTACCGAGCTGGTCACCCAGGACGCGGCGCAGGTCCTGTGGCGGGAGACCTCACCCGAGGAGGTACGGGGATCCCTGACCGTCGTCTTTGTGGCCGATGTTCTCGCCGCTCAGAGCGGGATTCCTGGTGCCAACCCGGTCGACCGTCGCAATCTGAACCGGGTCTGGCCGGGATCGGCCGCGGGGACCCTCTCGGAGCGCCTGACAGCGCGACTCTGGGAGGAGCTGCTGCGCCGACCGGAGATGGTTATCGACCTTCACGGCGGTGAGTGGACGGAGGAGGTTGACCCCTTCGCCATCGTGCATCCCAGTGGGGACGCCAATCTCGACGCGCGTGCTCGTGGAGCGGCGGTGGCCATGGGGCTGCCGTACGTGCAGTTCACGTCGGGTGACGGGAAACTCTCTGGGGAAGTCTCGCGCAATGGACGGCTGGGCCTGGCCATGGAGGTCGGAGGAGGTGGTCGCCGACGGGCTGAGGACTCCGACCTAGTCGTGGCTGCTGTGCGAGGTGCACTCCGGTTCGTGGGGTCCTTGGATCCGGGAGGAGCTGCGCCCAGCGCTCACTGCACCATGCTCCGCGGTGCCGATCTCAGGAGCTCGATGGCTGGGGTCCTGGTCCAGGCGGTGGAGGTGGCTCAGCCTGTGGAGCAGGGGCAGACGGTCTGCACGGTGACCGACTTCGACGGCCAACCTATGGAGACGATCGCGGCCCCGCATGCGGGATTGGTCTTGCTCCGGTCGGTGGCTCGGGTGGTGGCACCGGAAGCCTTGGTGGCAACTGTGGCCTGGGCCGGCAGCTGAGGCAGAGCGGGAGACGGGTCTCGAACCCGCGACCTTCTGCTTGGGAAGCAGACGCTCTACCAACTGAGCTACTCCCGCCTGAGAGCGCGAGTATAGCTAGGGTCTTGAGCTGCCTTCGTAGGCCGCGTCGCCGGCCCAGCCGACGTCTTCGTTGCCCGGCCGAGCCGGGACCTCTGGCGCAGAGCTGGTGCAGCGATCCACGGTCTCGGACACGGCCCGGCTGAAGAGCTCAAGCTCCCGGACAGCGTCCTCCTCGTTCTCCTGCGAGGCGATCACCCGGTAGCTGGGCCGGTCGGGGTCCGGTAGCACCAAGACCCAGCCGCCGCCGACCCCCACCTTGAGACCGTCGGTGAGATCGAGATGGTCGCCGCGGTGCCCTTCCACCATCCGGCGCATCACCTCGCCCTTCACCTCCCAGGGGCAGGGGACCGACCGCTCCAGGTGGGTCCCAGAGGGCAAGTCCTGCCGCAGCTGGGAGAGCCGGGCCTGGGTGGTCACCAGCATCTCGACGGTGGCCAGGAGGGTGTACACGGCGTCGTAGGCGGCCAGATGGGACGGCCAGACGAAACCGCCAGTCTCATCGAAGGCGAGCAGCGCCTCGTTGCGGTTGGCGGCCCTCACGATGGATGCCTCATCCGCCCTGGTGAAGACCAGTCTGCCGCCGCCCTGCTCCACCACTCGCTCCAGGCGGCGGGACGCGGACACCGGTGCCACCACTACCCCCTTTCCCCTGGCTCGCAGGACCAGCAGGGCCAGGAGGCAGGCGGCCTCCTCGTAGCCGATGATGCCCCCCCCGTCGTCCATCAGGGTGAGCCGCTGGGAGGAGGCATCCAGCCGAGCCCCGAGCAGGGCCGAGACCGTCCGGGTGATGGCCGAGGCCTGCTCCAGCTCCTGGCTGCGGTCCCGGGCCTGGGGCCACATCGCCTCCTCCTCCTCAAAACCGGAGCGCAGGTTGATCGCCTCCACGTGGGCCTCGCGGAGGAGACGGGGCAGGACCATCGAGGCGCTGCTGAAGCCGAAGTCGACCAGCACCCGGGGATGAGCCCGCTTGACCGCGTCCAGGTTGAGCTGCGCGACGGTGTGCTGGATGTACCCGGACAGAGCGCCCTCAGCCTCGGTGATTTCGATGATCTGGCCTGGGAGAACTCGGCGGAAGTCCTCGCGAAAGAACGTGTTCTCCAGTCGTCGCTCCTGGCGCCGGTCCAGGGCGACGCCGCGCTCGTCGAGGACCATGATGTCGGCGGAGCGCGAGTCCAGTGGTGATGCCAACACATGGACGGTGCCAGCAACCCCGGACTCGCGGGTGTAATGGCAGGTCACCGGCACCGGCAGCTCGGAGAGGTCCACCACCTCGGCTCCCGCCGAGAGCATCCCCGAGATCATCGCCCTCTTGATCATCGCAGAGCCAGGGCTGCGGTCCCGGCAGATCGCCAGCTGGCTGCCGCGGGGCTGACCCGCCGCCCAAGCCGCGCCCAATCGGGCGCACCACTCCGGGGTCAGCTCCACGTTGATGATGCCGGTGATCCCGTCCTTGGTGAAGAGGCCGCTGCGCCAGCTCCCGGCCCAGATCACCGACTTGTGGACCACCGAGCCCGCCTCGATCTCCTTGCCCGGCCAGATCCGGACCCCCTGCTCAACCACGGTGCGGGCCCCGATGGTGCAGTCGTCGCCAATCACGCTGGCGTCCTCAAGCAGCACGTCTGGCTTGAGGGTGGCCGAGCTGCACACCACGGTCTGGCGCAGCCGGCTCCGCTCCCCGATGTAGACCTGGGGCCAGACCACACTGCTGCTGACCTTGGCGCCGGCGTCGACCACGGCGTAGCGGTCGATGACCACCGGGCCGTTGAGGAACGCCTCATGGCCGATCACCGCGTCGCGGCCGATGAAGGCAGGCCCCTCGATCCGGGCGGTATCTGCCACCGAGGCGCCCTCGTTGACCCATTGGGACGGCCCTCGGCGCTGGCCGGCGATCTCGCAGTCCACGCGGCCCTCCAGGGCGTCCCAGTTGGCCTGGAGGTAGCTCTCGACGCTGCCGATGTCGCACCAGTAGCCCCGCCCCACGACGGCCCTGAGCGCGTCATGCTTGCTGAGCATCTGGGGAAAGACATCCTGCGACCAGTCGCGGGGCTCGCCCTCCGGGCAGTAGTCGAGCACCGCCGGCTCGACCACGTAGACACCGGTGTTGACCTGGTCGCTGAAGACCTCCCCCCAGGATGGCTTCTCCAGGAAGCGCTCTACCCTCCCATCGGGCGTGGTGATGACCACCCCGTACTCGAGCGGGTTGGGCACCCTGGCCAGCACCACGGTGGCTTGGGCGGCGCGGTCCCGGTGGAAGGCCACGGCCTGGGTGAGATCGATGTCGGTGAGGGCATCGCCGCTGATCACGACGAAGGTCTCGTCGAGAAGACTGGCGGCGTTCTTGACGCTCCCGGCGGTGCCCAGAGGCCGGTCCTCGACCACGTACTCGAGGTGCATGCCCAACTCGGCGCCGTCACCGAAGTAGTTGCGAATGCTGGCACCCAGGTACTGGAGGGTGATCACCACCTCGGTGATCCCATGACGACGGAGCAACCGGAGCACGTGCTCCATGCAGGGCCGGCCCACCACCGGAACCAGTGGTTTGGGGCGACGGCTGGTCAGCGGGCGCAGCCGGCTACCCTCCCCGCCAGCCATAACCACCGCCTTCATCGGAGCACCCCCTGACCCACCTCGTCACTCACGGCCTGACGGCTGCCCTCGGCTCCGCCTCCGATGATAAGCAGGGACGCGGCCGCCGGCGCCTCCAGAGCCAGAGGAGGAGGGTCGCCATCAACGCCGAGCCCACCGTGACGGCGGCGGTACCAGCCCGCTCGGCCACCTGGCTGCCCGGGCTGTAGGTCGGTGGCGCCGGAAGCTCCTGGAGCCGATGCAGGTAGACCGCGCCCGGCGAGACCGCCACCACGAAGCCGTGCGCCCGGCTGGCGAACACGGGCCCCACCGCGGCCAGCACCGAGATCGAGCCGGCGGGGGGTGCCGCCCG
>PLTL01000234.1 GCA_003164475.1 Candidatus Dormiibacterota bacterium
CCGAGTTGGATGTGAGGTTCGCACACCGGCCGTGAGCTCTGGTCGCCGTTCAGATCCGGTTGGGCGGTGTCGCTCTCTTCACCGCTGACCAGTTCCCCCGGCACTGCTCCACCGACTGCTGCCGGAGGATCGCCGCTAGTCTTGGCGGGAGGTGGCCCAATGACCGAGTTCACGGCGAAGAATGTCGAGCGCGGCGGAGCACCCCGCCAGGCTGACGGGTGGGCGGCCAGGCACCCGGAGCCGCCCGCAGGCAAGCGTCTGGTCGGCACGCCAGTCGATGGCGGCCCGAAGGGCCGCAAGGCGGTTTCCCCGTCCAGCTGCGATGGTGAGGCCACTGACGTTGTCCGAAAGCGCGTACTCAAGCTCTCGCCTGACCTCGGTCGGGATGATGGGAAAGAGCAAGTCCCGAGAGCCTGAACCCGATCGTTGCCAGGTGAGGACACCATGACCAGCCCACTTCCCCACGACGAATTCCTGAAGATCTTCAAAAGGGTACCCCGGCTGACCGTCGAGGTCGTCGCCTGCTCCGAGCGTGGCGTGCTCCTGGTCCGGCGGACCAGCGGCCCCTGCGAAGGCCTGTGGAATCTCCCCGGCGGGACGGTCCGCTTCGCCGAGCCGTTGACCGAAGCGGTCCATCGGGTCGCTCGCGACGAGATCGGGGTCGACGTCGTCATCGAGAACTTCCTGGGATACATCGAGTACCCGAGTCACGCCCGCCAGGGCCTGGACTGGCCGGTGGGGATGGCGTTCAGCACTCACCTCGCCCCCGCCAGCGGCGACGGGCCGCCGCTCGTGCCGGGCCGGCTCGAATGGTTCGAACTGCTCCCGGGTGAGATGCACGACGAGCAGAGGACCTTCCTCCAGTCACACGGCCTCGCACGCTGAAGGACGTTCGAGCCACCCGACGGCTGCCGCCGTCCACGGGCTGCTGCGGGCGCCACTGGCCGACGCTAGCCCCAGGGCCGGCTCACCGTCCAGGGGTCACGTCGTGGGTGGGCCACCACCGTTGTCGCCCTCAGCCTCAGAGCCTCAGACGTCCCAGCCAGCTCCGCTCGCCACGGGAGCACTTCGGCTCCACCCCGGCCTTAGCCCCCATCGCCGACGCGGAGGGAGATCCTCAGGCCCCCGACCCTCGAGGGCCCCACTCCCGGCCACCGCCCTGGCACCCGTCCCGACCATGGTCAGCCTACCAGCCTGCATTTCAGGTGCGCGCGGCCGCGATCCACTCCCGCAGTTCCGCCACCCGCTCAGCGATGGCGTCGATCCCGCCCGGGCGAGCCGGCTCCGCTGGAATCAGTTGCGACCCAAGGCCCACTGCCACAGCCCCAGCTCGTATCCACGAGGTCACACCCTCCCGGTCGGCGGCAACGCCGCCCGTTGGCAGCAGTCTCGAGCGCGGCGACGGGCCCAACAAGTCGGCCAGAAAGCGCGGCCCGCCCACGCGAGCTGGAAAGAGTTTCACGATCACGGCGCCAGCCATCTCGGCGCCGGCGATCTCGGCCGGAGTGAACGCACCCGGAATGTAGGGAATCTTCCTGGCGTTGCAGAGAACCGCCACTTCGGGGACGAAGTAAGGAGATACCACAAAGTCCGCCCCATTCGCGATGAAGAGAGAAGCCGTTGCTGCATCCGTCACGGATCCGATCCCCAGGATGAGATCGGGCTCCTCGGGGACAGCAGTCTGAACGAGGTCGCTGAAGACGCCCAACGCCCGATCACCTCGATTGGTGAACTCAACGACGTGGGCGCCACCTGCGACACAGGCGCCCACGATGTCTCGCGCCATGGCAACGTTCGGCTGATAGAAGAGCGGGACGACCCCGGTCCGTTCGATGGTCAGGTAGACCTGTTGCTGGGAGAATCTGCTCATCGGTCTGCCTCAAGATGGAAGTTGCTGGGCGACGAGCCCAATGGAACTGCAAAACGCAAGGGTTGCTACCTCCTCCACATCAAGCCGCTCGGAATCACTGACGGTTAGTGAGGTCATGTCGAGTCCGGCTCGTCCCCACACGACGCCCACGACTGCTGGATGGCCAGCCCCCTCACCTTGCCGATGCCCACCCGATATCCGGCAACCGATCAGAGAGGTCACCGCGCGCCGGGCCCAGAGTACCTCATCCCTGCCGGTCGTGGAACTCCTGACACACCTGCGCCGCCAGCGCCCATCCGCGCCAAGCATTCCCTGCGCACCGTCACGGCGGGAATGTGGCGGAGACGGACACCGTGCTGGAGGCCCCTGCCACCACCTGGCGGACCTCCCCTCGCCCCGAGGCGCCCTCCCAATACCGAAATACGTGCGTGTCAAGGTGCTCCTCACCGGCCGACTCCATCTCAGGGCAGCCCATCCTTCAGGTCTATTTGGAGACGGGCTCCGAGCTAGTTGACACTACTGCCAGTATATCCCATACTAGCCATGATGGAAGGCTCTTCCGCTCAGCGGAATCCAAGCCGCCCACGGCCGGGTACTACTGCACTGGACCGCAGCCTCGACGTCCTCGAGTCGATCCTGGCCAACGCGCCAGAGGTCCGACTTGCCACCGTCGCAGCTCAGACCGGATTCCCCAAGGCGACTGTCCACCGGATCATCGCCGTCTGGGCTCGTCGCGGGTATGTCGCCTCGACCCGCCGCGGGAGCTACGGCCCTGGCGCCCAGCTGTTCACAGCTGCCGGAATGGCACACGCTGCGCTCGATTACTCTCGCGTGGCATTGCCACTTCTCAGCAGGCTGCGCGACTACACCGACGACACAATCCACCTGGGACTGCGGCTTGGTGACGAAGCCGTCTACGTCCACAAGCTCGAAGCGAGACGCCCCTACCACATGGTCTCAGTCGTAGGGATGACGCTCTCGCTTCATTGCACTGCCATCGGCAAGGCCATCCTGGCCCACGCGACCGATCGGGAGCAGGTTCTTCGTCGCCTTCGTTTGGAGGAGCGCACAAGCCAGACCATCACCGATCGGGGGAAGCTCAAGGCTGATCTGAACACGGCTCGGCGCCGTGGATTCGCGATTGATGACGAGGAGAATGAGGAAGGAGTTCGGTGCGTCGGCGCGCCCGTCTTCGACTACCACGGGGAAGTGGTGGGTGCGATCAGCGTCTCCGCTCCGGCGGTGGTGTTCTCGCTCGACCAAGCGATCGCCCTGGGCCCTCATTTGATCGAAACGTCCACCGCCGTTTCCCTCGCGCTGGGGTTCTCCGCTCAAGCCTCGAGTGGCCTCTAGTCTCCAGTCTCTGAAGTAGCTCTTCCCACTCCTGCAGTGGCCAGCGGTGGCATCCGCTCAGCGTGCGTGGTGACCTGGGTCGCCACCACCAGCCATGCAGCCCTCCTCGCCATTCCGCCGAGATCAGCCGCTGATCTCCTCCCCGGCGGTGGTTCCCGGGGCCGGGGAAGGGACACCTCGCTCAGCTCACCAACGAACCCGGGGCTGGGTACTCGATCTCAGAGCAATTGCGTGGTATTCGTGCACAGGGGCAGGTGCCAGACGGCGAGCGGCCCCGACGGCCGGTCAAGGGCGGATGCCACGCCCAGAGCCGCCGGTCGGCCCACCACGTGGCTCGATCGGGATTCCCGGTCAACAACCGCTGGCGAACCACGAGACGCCGGCCCTGTACGACGCCGATGCTGCGTCGGACAGCGAACCATGGACAGCCGCGGCGTCGCCTGACGTAGACTACCGGGAAGGGATCCAGGGATCTGGTCGTCTGCGGTCCCGGCAACCTGTTCAGCCGAGGTATTGCGACATGAGCCATCGAGTTGTAGGCGACACGCCCCAAGCCCCCAAGCCGGTTGGCGCCTATTCACAGGCGATTCGAGTGGGGCGCGTCATCGTCACCGCGGGCCAGATCGGGGCGGATCCGCTCACCGGCGAGCTGGTGGGACCGGACATTGAGTCGCAGACCAAGCAGGTGCTGAAGAATCTCTCTGAAGCGCTGGCTTCGGTGGGAGGTTCGCTCTCCGACGTTGTGCGGGTAGGGGTGTTCTTGGCTGATGCATCCGACTTCGCAGCTATGAACGCGGTCTACGGGGAGCTCCTCCCCAAGCCATATCCCGTTCGCACCACCGTGTTCGTCGGCCTCGCGCCCGCGGTGAGGATCGAGATCGACTCGCTTGCAGTTCTCGACGAGGACTGAACCGGGACCGGCCCACCGGTGCTCGGAAGGCTCTCCACAGATGCGCTTGGTCGCTGGCTGCGAGCGCTCAACGCTCTCGAACCGTCCACCCAGGATCGATCAGTATCGAACAGGCGGCCGGGAGGCGGCGGTCCGCCGACGCTGACCGGCGCCGTGCGTCAGCTCACATCCTCCTCCTGCAGCTGAACGGCCGCAACATGGGGCTCGCAAGAACGCCCTGATCGTGTCGTGGTACCGGTCCGCACCTGTCTGGGCCTAGCCTGGATATTTCATTAGAGACTGCGGAGTAAGCGGGGCCCAG
>PLTL01000215.1 GCA_003164475.1 Candidatus Dormiibacterota bacterium
GATGTACGCCGGCAAGATCGTCGAGTCGGCCCAGACGGTCGAGCTCTTCGACCACACCCGCCATCCCTACACCGAGGCCCTGCTGGCCTCGATTCCCCGCATGGACCAGCGCGAGGACACCGCTCTCTACACCATCCCCGGCCTGCCCCCCGACCTCGCCAACCCTCCCGCCTGGTGCCGCTTCCAGCCCCGCTGCCGGTACGCCACGGCGGTATGCGGGGAGCAGGAGCCGGAGTTGAAGGGTGACAGCCCGGAGCACGAATTCGCATGCTTTAACCCGGTTTCCGCCACCGTCCGGCGCGAGGGCGCGGCCTGATGGTGGCCCCCCTGCACCGCGGCCGCGGGGCCACCCATGGGAGGGGTCGGTGACAGCAGCTCCAATGATTGAAGCCAAGGTGGCTAGCGCCAGCGGAACCGAGCCGTTGGTGGAGCTGCGCCACCTGGTCAAGGAGTTCCCGGTCACAGCAGGGGCGGTGCTGCAGCGGAAGATCGGCAGCATCAAGGCCGTCTCCGACGTCTCGTTCAGCATCGGCAAGGGCGAAACCTTCGGCCTGGTGGGTGAGTCCGGCTGCGGCAAGACCACCATCGGCCGCCTGGTGGTGGGGCTGGAGGAGCCCACCTCGGGCGAGATCCTCTTCGAGGGCCGGGACATCGCCCGGATGAAGGGATCGGCCCGACGGCGTCAGCGCCGCGACCTCCAGCTGATCTTCCAGGACCCCTACGCCTCCCTGGACCCCAGGATGCGGGTCGGCACCATCGTCAAAGAGCCCTTGGTGGTGCAGAAGATCGGCAGTGGCGACGACCGCAACGCTCGGGTGCGCCAGCTCCTCATGGAGGTGGGTCTCAGTCCCAACGCCATCAGCTTCTACCCTCACGAGTTCTCAGGCGGGCAGCGCCAGCGCATCGGACTGGCGAGAGCCCTCAGCCTCAACCCCAAGCTGATCGTGGCGGACGAACCCGTCTCAGCCCTCGACGTGTCGATCCGCTCGCAGATCCTCAACCTCATGAACAGCCTCCAGGCGACCCACGGGCTCACCTACCTGGTGATCTCCCATGACCTCTCCGTGGTCAAGTACCTCTCCGACCGGATCGCGGTCATGTACCTGGGCAAGCTGGTCGAGGTCGGGCCCAGCCAGACGATCTACTCTCAGCCGGCCCACCCCTACACCCTGGGGCTGATCAACGCCATCCCCGAGCCGGACCCGAAGCGCGAGCGCGCCAAGCAGGTCAATCCGCTTCGGGGTGAGCTCCCCTCGGCCCTGCACCCACCCTCCGGCTGCCGCTTCCGGACCCGCTGCCCCAAGGTCCAGGCGATCTGCGCCGAGACCGAGCCGCCCCTCCAGCCCTTCGGGCCCCGGCACTTCGCGGCCTGCCACTTCCCGCTCCAGACGCCGAGCGCCTGAACCCGCGGGCCGGCTCGGGCGCAGCCTGAGCCCCGCCGCTCCGGGGGCCGCCCAGCACGATTGCTGGTCGTTGACGCGTCAGCACCGGCTCCGCGCCCCGGGTGCCGAGCCCGCACCCATCCCCAGCTGACGATCCGGCTCCTGGGCCAGGGTCGGTCGCCGGCGAGCCTGCCAGCCCACGTGTCCAGCAGCGCGGAGGGAGGTTGGGACCCCCGGCTCCTCTCTCCGGACTGCAGGGGCAGGCCGTCCGACCTCGCTGGGCCGCCAGCTGGGCCGAGCACCAAGCGAGGCCCGGCTTTCGCCGGGCCTCGCGTCGGTCGGATTTAGGTCCTTGGTTAGGAGACCCGGTAGTTCTCGGGATAGAGCTCGTCGAAGACTCCCTGCGGCGCCAGGCCACTCAGCTTGGTGCTGTAGATGGTCAGTGCCTGGGGAGCATTCGGCATCCAGACCACCGGGAGCTGCTCCGCGAGGTAGTTCTCGTACTTGTCGATCGCCGCGATCTCAGCCGCCGGCGTCGGAGCCTTGGTGGTGGCCGTGATCAGAGCGTTGGCTTCCGCGCTGTAGTAGTTGCCGGTGTTGGAGCTGGCTCCGGTCTCCCAGAGCTCCTCGCCGGTGGGCAGGTAGTCGGGCGAGTAGACCCAGCCGCCGCCCCAGAAGTCCAGGTCCCAGGCGTAGCCGGGAGTGTAGGCGTTGGTGATGACATCGCCGAAAGTCTCGGGAGTCTTCACGACGGCATCGATGCCAGCCTCCTGCTTCCAGTCGGAAACCAAGGTGGTCATCTCGTCGGTGAACACGGGGCCGTTGACGATGTAGAGGAACTGGAACTGGAGCTTCTCGTTCTTGGTGATCCCAGCGCCGCACTCACCCGAGCCCGTGCCCGGGTTGGAGCAGTAGCTGGTGCCGCCCTTCACGACCGTCCACCCATTGTCCTTGAGCAGCGAGGCTGCCTTGGCCGGGTCGTAGGGGTAGACGCCGCTCTTGGAAGCCTCGAGCTTGCTGAGGAACGGGTTCTCCTTGGTGCTGGACGGGTAGGTCGGCACCGGCCCGTTGTTGACCGAGCCAATCCCACCCGTGTAGTAGTCCTTGATGATCTGCTTCTGGTTGACCAAGGACTGCATCGCCTGGCGAATGTAGAGCTGCTTGAAGAGCGGCCCAACCTGAGCGTTGCTGAAGTCGTAGGGCATGTAGTTGGTCGAGTAGATGTTCCAGGTGTTCTCCTGGAAGCCGTTGTGCTCCAGGGTCTTCAGCTGGGACCAGTCCTCCTGGGGGATGTAGCCGATCGTCAGGTCTCCGGCCTTGAGCTCGTTGAACTCAGACTCGGGGCTGGTGAAGGGCATCTCCTCGAAGGCCTTGATATCGGGCTTGACCGGACCTGAGTAGCGGGTGTTGGGCACCAGCTTGAGGTAACCGGAGATGTTGTACTGCGCGACCTTGAAGGGGCCGCTCACCACCTGCCACATCGGGTTGGTGGCGAAGGTGGTGCCGTCCTGGGACTCGGTGTTGATGTACTGGGCCACTGCCAGGGCGCCGGTGGTGGCCGTCCCGGGCACGGTCTCGTCGTAGTTGCCGACCGGGGTGCTGGCCGAAGTCCGGTCCCAAGAGTGCTGCGGCATGGGGGTGATCTGGCTCAGCTCGTTGTAGGTGAACCAGGTCGGGTTGTAGGACGCGTTGAGCTGGATCACCACGCTGTAGGTGCCGGTCGCGGTGTAGCTGACGACGTTGTCCGGGAACAGCCCGGCCACGTAGGCGCCCCACCCGGGGCCAGGTGCACTGGAGTTGCCGATGCTGGCGGCCGCGGGACTGACCACAGCCTTGAGGAGGTTGAGCCAGAAGATCACGTCCCGGGAGGTGATCGGCTGACCGTCAGACCAGATCCAGTGCTTCATGTTGATGGTGACGGTCTTGTTGTCGTTGCTGTACACCGGAGC
>PLTL01000090.1 GCA_003164475.1 Candidatus Dormiibacterota bacterium
AAGGCCGGCGAGCTGAAGCGTTGGGAATTCTCCGACGCCCTCTGCCGAAGGATCCGGAGCTTGCGGGTGAGGAGTTGCAGGACGTTGACGGCGTGGTGGAGATTCATCTCCGGGGTGTACCCATGCCAGCTCCAGATCTTCTTCTCCTCTTGCAGTGTCTCGACCGCCAGGTCGTACAGGGCACGCACGGCATCGGGATGCTTGATGGCGTCGGCGAGCGCCTGCTGCCGGTAGAGGACGGTGTCGCAGTCCTGGAGGCTTGCGAGCAGCGCCTGCTCGGCGACGGTGCGGATGACAGCGTCACCAGCCGCCATCGTCCCCAGGAGGACAGCGAGGCCAAGGTCCTCGGCCAGGTCGGGAGCCTGGGCCGGAGGCGCCGAGCTCCGGTCGAAGTCGCGGTCCGGGTGCAGGAGGCGAACCTTCATGGCGACACAGCGCTGACGTGAGGGGTCATCCCTGGAGCCGTTCCGTGACCGCTGCATAGCTGAGACCGTGGGCCTCAGCCAGCACCATGGCGTAGGCGTGGCCGTCCGCGGGGCGGCGGACCACCTTGAAGGTGCGCTGTGCCGGGTTGTCGGGCGCAACCGTGCTCAGCATGCTGACAACACTCGGGCCGAGCCGGGACAGCTCGTCGATGAAGGTCACATACACTGCAAGCAGGTCCATCCCGATGAGCCGTTCCAGAATCCTGCGACCCAGAAGCAGCTGGTCCTCGGCGGTGGTGGAGGCGAAGCTCTCGTTCATCACCACGATGCTCTGCCCGGTCGCCTGCTCGACCATGGCCCGGACCCGGAGGAGCTCGTCCTCCAGTCCGCTGTGGAGGTCCTCGATCTGCTCCTGCTTGGCGAAGTGAGTCAGGACGCGGTCGCAGAGGAGGAGGCGGGCGCTCGTCCCCGGCACCGGGAAGCCGAGCGCGGCCAGATGGTGAAGCTGCCCGAAGGCGCGGGCGATGGTGGTCTTGCCTCCCTGGTTGGGCCCCGACACCACCAGGATCCGCTCGGCGCCCCGTAGCTCGAGATCGTTGACCACCACTGAGCGTCTCTCGGCAACCAGCTTGCCAGCGAGAGCAAGATCGAAGGTATCGGAAGCCCGGTGCTCCTTGGCGCTCAGGCTGACCGCGGGTAGGCAGAAGCTGAGCCCGGCCTCTTTGAGCGGCTGGATGAAGCTGAGATAGCCCAGGTAGACCTGGGCCTCGCGCTCGAAGCGGGCGATCACCGGATCGACCAGGTCCGCGTAGCGCTCGTGGTATGCGAGCAGGGAGTGGAACAGGTCGGGATGGAGGATGGCAACGCGGTCGACGATCATCTCCTGGACGTGGTTGGCGAAGTCGAAGCGGAACTCCACGAGGCGGCTCTTCGCGTCGCCGGTCCGGAACTTCTCGAAGGTCGCCAGCACCTCAGTGCTGTAGTCGGGCTCACCGTGGAAGTCGCTCACGGTCACCTGCCCGTGGTGGACCCGCACGCAGAAGCGAAGCGCCCCGAGCTCATCCTGGAGCCGCCGGGTCTCGGCATCGAGAACCCCGAACCCTTCCGACCGCAGGTAGCCGTCCAAGAGCCGGCCGAAGCGGCGCAGGCTCTCGGACGCAGGATGGGCGTGAGCCAGCTCGTCGCGCAGCGAGGCGAGGGTATCGCAGTAGATCCGGGCGGCATCCAGGAACCACGAGGCCTTCCCGTATCGGTGACGACGCTGGGACGACGCTGCGAGATAGCTCCGCATATGGCGCATCTGAGCCGCGAACGTCTCGACTGCTCCGGACAGCCCGGTCTCGAGGTCCACGAAGACTGCCTGGCGATAGGCCACAGCCCGCTCGTCGCGCAGGAGGGTCGTGAAGAACGGGCTCAGCTCGTAATCGCGCCGGTTGGTGGCGATGGCCGCGAACACTTGGTCGAGATTCAGGTCCGGGAGGGGGTCCGGCACCGCTTGGCCGCGCGGCTCCACAGCCGTCTCGGCGTCGGGGAAGAGGATGCTGAACGAGGCCAGCTCTGGGAGGGGAGGCGACGCCGCCGCTTGGGTGGGTGGGGGGTTCAGTGCTCGGGTCATGGCTCGCTACGCGTTCGTAGAAGCCATCAGCCGGGACGCGGCGGTCAGGCGGGCCTCATCACCAGGGGTTCACAGTCTACTCGGCAACGACGCGCGCTTCGCCCGGCGGCGCCCGGGCTCGGACCTGCCCCGGAGATGGCCCGGCTGGCCTCGCATCGCCGACGTTACCCTTGAAGTCAGTGTCGGCCGCGGGTACGGATGGCCAAACAAGTGGCCCGAGCGACTTCAAAGTGGCCTATGCGAGCGACGAAAGGCGAGCTTACTTGCTTTGTGGAGTGAGACCCGTTGCCTGGCGTTCTCTCTCCGCTACCTCACTGGACTACCACCCGGGGCGAGGCGTCGAGGGACTCCAGGAGTGCTGTGGTCTCCTCGCTGGGGGTGCGGTCGCAGCGGTCGCAGAGTGGCCGGCTACGGATCCGGCGACTTCTACGCCGAACCCTCCCCGAAAGTGAACATCCGCCCGCCAGCACGCCGCTGGCATCTGGCCAAAGTCGCCTTCGAATACAGGCTCTTCGACCCTTTCCGTGGGTCACGAGCGGCCCGGTAGAGGTGGGCAATAGCCGCCGAGGCTGAGCATGGCGAGGGCGATGAGGGCGTCCGGCGAGCGGAAGCCGAAGGCGATGCGGGTGAGCAGGCGGAGCCGCGTGTTCATGGATTCGACGCGGGCGTTGGAGAGGTCGTGAACGAGGGCGGCCTCGATGCCGGCACGGTGCTCGGTGATGGAGTGGGCCAGCTTGACGAAGGCCGGCAGCCGGCAGCGACGAGCTCACACCAGCCAGTCGTCGAGGAGTCGCAGGGCGCGCCATGGCTGGTGGAGATGGAAGACCTGACGGTGAAGTCGGCCCGGGGCGCGGTACCGGCCTCTCGGCCGGCCCGTTTCCCCGGACCGCTCCCCGAACCGGGCATGCGAGTTGCCCCGCACCCGGCTCTCCACGAGTCGCAACGAACTATCCACCCGATCCGGCCGTGCCCGTCCACGGCGAGGGAATCCGGCTGCCACGGTAGCGGTAGTGCTCAACGCGCACCCCGCCGGGGTTGAAGAGCCGGGTCTCGCCCTCCACCGGCCACCATCCGTTGAGGTAGCGGCGGCGGAGTACTCGCCAGCTGATCCGGCCGTGCTTATGGCGGAGCCAATTCATCACCCGACGCCAGACGAAGGCGCGCAGATAGCTGAAGGTCGCCTTGGCCGATCCGTGCCGGTGGTACGCGGTCCAGCCCCGCAGCACCGGATTGAGCCGGTGCAGCAGGACCTCGAGCGTTTGGTGCGTCGACCCCTGGGTCAGCGCCCTTACCTTCGCCTTGACTGCGGCGAGCGCAGTCTTCGGTGGGAAGGTGTAGACGTACCGCTGGTTCGTGCCTCTCTTGAGCTGCCGCTGGATGCGGTAGCCGAGGAAAGTGAGGCCCTCGTCAATATGAGTGATCCTGGTCTTGGCTGCTGACAGGCGCAGGCCCATCGGCGCCAGTACCTCCGCTGCTTCCCTCTGCACCGCCTCGGCGTGCGCCCGGGTTCCAGACACCAACGCCACCCAATCATCCGCGTAGCGGACCAGGCGGTAGGTTGCCAGCCCCCGTTTGCGCCGCTGTTGGCGGGCACCGGAGTTGTGTCCCATCATCGTCCACGCCTCGGCGAAGTATTCATCGAGGACGGAGAGCGCGATGTTACTGAGCAACGGGGAGAGAATCCCTCCCTGGGGAGTCCCGGTGTTCGTGTCCCTGACGGTTCCGTCTTCATGAAGAATGCCGGACTTGAGGAACGCCTTCACCAAGGTGAGCACGCGCTTATCCGCGACCCTCCGGCGCACCCGACCTGTGAGGGCCGCGTGGTCGATGTGGTCGAAGCAGGCTTCGATGTCCCCTTCTACGATCCACTCATAGGAGCGATCTGCGAAGTGGCGCACTTCGGCAATCGCGTCGTGCGCTCGGCGTCCGGGGCGGAAGCCGTACGAGCACGGCTTGAAGTCCGCTTCCCAGATCGGTTCGAGCACCGTGAGCAGGGCGGCTTGCACCACCCTATCCCGCACGGTGGGGATCCCGAGCCGCCTGCGGCCGACGCCGCTCGACTTCGGAATCATCCGTTGCCGCACGGGCAGTGGGTCGAAGCGGCCGGCCTTCAGGTCAGCTCGCAGATCGGCGAGAAACTGCTCCTCGCCGCGCACCGCGGTGATGTAGTGGGCGGTCACGCCGTCCACTCCCGCCGTACGCGCCCCACGATTCCCCCTGACCCGCGCCCACGCGACCGTGAGCGTTGCTGGGTCAGCGACAAGGTTGAACAGGTCGGCGAACCGTCGATCTGGATCATCGGTCGCCCATTGGTGCAGCTTGGCTTGAATGCCCAGTACCCACGTCCTTGCCTCCGCGAGGCTCGGCCACGGCGCGCCGGTGTTCACCGGTGTCCTCCTGGCTGTTCCGTGCGTCGACTGCTGACTCGCTGCCGCCCTTCCCCCTGTACCGGGCTTTCCCCGGCTCCGAGTACTACGGCGGCTCCGTCCCGCCCCCAAACCATCGGCTGACGACGAGCCCGCCCTCTGCCGACCTGGATGGCCGGACAGGAGGGCAGTTCGAGAGCGGTTCCCACGTTCACCATGTGCCGGTCGACGGGGGTGGCGCCCAGCTTTTCCCCGGCAGCCTCGCCACGAGTACGCCGCAGGCCTTCCTCGTGACCTCCGGGCCGGACCAACTTTGCCCAACCACGGAGCCGCCAAGCCGGAACTCTCCGCCGACGGCTGCTGCTGCCCGACCCAGATCCGCCAGGTTCGAGTCGGTTAAAAGCTTGCGGGGGTTCCACCACTGGTTCGTGCATTCCTACGCCTTCCCGTCTTGCTTGCCGGGCCCGGGCTGTCTGACGGTTCCGGCCCGTCCCGTCGTTGTCGAGGCTGCTCCCGCCTTCCCCGGCGTCTCCCGGGTCAGGCTGCCTCCAGCTTCAGCGGACTGCTGCGACAGTCCGCAGGTGGGTCCCTGCATCCCACCCGGTCACATGGCGCCTCGTGGCGCACGAGCTGTTCCTTGAGGAGGTAGGCGCGGTAGAGAGGCTGGTTGGTCTTCTCGATGGTGGCGAGCTTGGCCTGCTGGCGCGTGGTCAGGTCCTCGGGGTTCTTCCAGAGCGCGAAGCGGGCGTCCTTGAGATCGCGGGCCAGGGCGGTCTGACCGCCCCGCCGAGCCGCGTTCCAGACCTCCCGGCGGACTTCGTCGAGGGCCTTGCTGGCCCATTGGCAGATGTGGAACGGGTCCAGGCAGAGGGTGGCGTTCTGGCAGCGCTCCCGGACCACAGTGGCGATCCACTCGGCGGCGTCAGCGCTCACCAAGGTGATGGCCGCACAACGGCTTTCCCCCAACTCGTCGAAGAACGTTCGGAGCGTCTTCTCATCCCGCCCCACGGCCGCCCAGACCAGCCGACCGCTGTCGTGGTCCACCACCACGGTGAGGTAGCGATGGCCGCGCTTGTAGCTGATCTCGTCGATCCCGATCCGCCGCAGCCCGGCGAAACGATCCACCTTGGCCTGGGCGTCGCCGCTGACCCGGGTGACGATCCGCCCCACCACCCGCCAGCTGATCCGCAGCAGTTCGGTGACCGCCGTCTTCGCCGTCCGCACCGCCAGCCAGGCGACCGTGTCGTCGAAGGCGCGGGTGTGCCGGGCAGCATGGCGAGCCCAGGGCACCCAGGCGACCACCACCCCGTGGTCTCCGCAGCGGACCCGCGGCGCCGCTGCTTCGATGAAGCTCCGGAGCGTCCCCAGGTCGAGGTGCCGCCAGCGTCGTCGCCCCTCCCCACGGTCCTCCCGGGGGCATCGCCGCCGGCACTTCCCGCAGCGTCCTTGATCGCCCCGGCGGAGGCGGACCACCACCACCAGGGCGGCAATCTCCCCCTCTTCGTCCTCCTCGACCGAGACGTCTTCGATGATGGCCCCTTGCACGCCGAGCAGCCGCGCCCATACCCTGGTTCCTCGCACGCCGTTCGTCTCCTCTCCAATCGGCCGTCAAGCAGCCGGAAAGGGTAGGTGCGAGCGGCGTGTTCTCGTTCAGAAGGCCCTCAGCTCACCCCCGGAAACGACAGGAGAGCCCGAATACAACGTCATGTGGAGATTACGATGACCTCCGGGACAACTCCCGAGCTGATCTACCTGGACCACAACGCCACCACCCCGATTGCCCCCGAGGTTCTCGACACCATGCTGCCGTACCTCAATCAGCACTACGGGAACCCCTCTAGCCTCGATCTTTCACTGAGGTAGCGGGCCCGCCGGAGGGCGGAACGAGAAAGTGCCCCACCTGACAAGGGATACTCGGGTTGCTGAACGCTCGAGAATCCCGAAAAGGGGGGTAGAGTAGACGACTGGTTT